>DASZKB010000083.1:0-6176 GCA_035947475.1 Gaiellaceae bacterium
ACGCCGGGGTTTCTACTAGAGCTCGACCGTGCCCGCGACGCAGGTCACCGTGCCGCCGCCCACCCAGAGGGCGCCGTCGGCGTCCTGCGTCACGTGCGCGCGGCCCGCGCGACCGAGTGCCGTCCCTTGGCGGGCGACGTACGGCGCGCTGACGCGACCAGAGGCGATGAGCCACGCCGCAAGCGAGGCGTTGAGGCTGCCGGTGACGGGGTCCTCGACGAGCGCGCCGTCCTTCGCGAAGAAGGCGCGCACCTCGATGGCCTCGGGAGCGCCCGGCGGATGCGGGCCGGTCACCCCGATGGCCAGCTCCGTGTAACGGGGAGCGAGCGCGAGAACCGCCTCGGCGCCCTTGAGAAGGACGGCGACCCAACCGGGCCCGTTGTCCGCCCACGCGAGATCGACCACCTCCTCGCGCTCGATCGCGAGCGCTCTCAGCACCTCAGCCGTCGTCTCCTCGTCGACCGGGCCGCTCCGGACGAGCGGGGGCGCCGCGAACGCCAGTCCGTCGTCTGTTCGGCCGACTGTGACGAGGCCGGCGCCGCACTCCTGCACGATCGCGCCCGCGTTCTCCGGAGCCCCACCGGTCTCCAGCCACGCGTGGCAAGTGCCGAGGGTCGGGTGGCCGGCGAATGGGAGCTCGAGGTTGGGGGTGAAGATCCGTACCCGGTAGTCGGCGTCCGGTGACGACGGCGGCAGCACGAACGTCGTCTCCGAGAGGTTCGTCCAATGCGCGAACCGCTGCATCTCCTCCGTAGACAGCCCTTCGCCGTCGAGGACGACCGCGACGGGGTTCCCGAAGTACGGCGTCGTGGTGAAGACGTCGACTTCGCGAAACGGGCGCTGACGGGCCACGGCGGCGCCTCCGCTACGACGTCGAGCGGAAGCGGACGATCTTCTCGGTCGCCGACTCGGCTCCCCAGATCCCGGTCGCGTCGCCGACGATCTGCCGCACCGCCGCGCCGGGCGTTGGGAACCGGAACGACTGGAACTGCGCCGTGTCCGGATCGAAGCGGACGAGGGAATCCGTCCCGAAATCGGTGAGCCAAACGTCGTCCGCTCCGTCGACGTAGATCGCGTAGCCCTGCGAGGCCGCCCCGCCCGGCATCGGCCACTCGCTCCATGTTCCGGTCTCCGGGTCGTAGCGGGCGACGTGACCGCCGACCCACTCGCTCGCCCAGAGGCGGCCGCGCGAGTCCGACCAGACGCGCCGAAGCTGGACGCCGGGCCGCGGCGGTTCGATGACCTGGACTGCGCCCGTCGCCTTGTTCACTTTGCCCAGGTAGCTGTCCGGCCGAAGCGAGACGTAGTAGACGTCGCCTGCGGGGGTCGCGTCGATCCCGTAGGGGCCGCCGCCGCGAGGTGTCGGCCAGACGTCCACATGACCGTTCGTCGGGTTCACGCGCCCGACGTAGCCGTTCTCGCCGGTGAACCAGAGGATCCCGTCGTTGTCGAAGGTCGCCGTGTGTGGCGCGCTGTTCGCTACGGACGGGATCGAGTAGCGAGTCACGCCCTCGGTAGCGGAGTCGACGCGCGCGATCGCGTTCGCGTTCATTACGGTCACCCACGCGTCGCCGTCGGGGCCGGCGATGACGCCGTGCGGGCCCGACGCGGCGCCGTACCCGAGCGGGATCTCGTGGAACGCGCCTGTCGCCACGTTGAGGCGCCCGAGCGCGCCCTTGAACTGGGCCGTGTACCAGACGGTTCCGTCCCCGGCAGGCCAGATGTCGTGGGGATGAACCTGTCCCTGGCCCGGCGTCGCGACCGACCACTCCTGGTAGCGCGCGTCGGCCGGCGGCGGAGGCGCGGGCGGCGTGGGGGTGAGCGCGGGACGCGCCCGGACCGTCACCGCCCCGCGCGCGAGCGTCCTTCGCGAGACCCGGACCGCGTACGTCCAGCGGCCGGACGAGGGGAAGTTGAGCCGGGCAACGTAGCGCCCGCGCGCGACGGCTCGCGCTCGCGCCGACCGAACCGCCGTGCCTCGTCTCGCGCGGATCGTGACCCGCAAGCCTCGGGCCGCTCGCGCCCCGCGCGTGATCGCGACCCGCGCCCGCCAGGTCTCGCCGACCGTCGTGGTCGCAGGCGCGCGGACCTTCGCGCGCAGCGGCAGAGCATCCCTCTCCGCCGCTTCTGCCACAGGCACCGCGATGAGGGACGCGACGACGAGTTTCACGGCGACCCCGCGCACAGCCGCGACACTAGCGCGCTGCCGGGCGAGGCGCCACGCTCGACGGCTGCGGCGCCTCACCCGGATGTGCACCCGGCAGCTTCAGGCGGCGACTCGGGCCGGCGCGACGATCGCGCCGTGCATCGGGCAGACCTCGAAGCGCGCCACGCCCGAGACGACGGCAGGGTCCGCCTCGCCGAGCGCGCTCACCTGCTCGGGCGCATCCGCGACGACCACCGCAAGGCCCCAGGTGCCGGCGGGGTCGCTGACCGGGCCGAAGATCATCGCTGTCCCGCGCTCGACGAGGGCCTGCCAGTAGGCCACGTGGCGGCCCATGATCGCCTGTTCGCTCTCGTTCATGTCTCGGTCGAACGTGGGCCTCGGGGGGATCAGCTTGTAGACGAAGTGGTTCATGGTTCTCCTTTCTGTCGTCGGGCCGACGGCGGGCGTTCCCGCCCCGGCCGGGCGTTCGGTTCTCAGTCAGCCAGCGGCCTCCCGGTCTCGAGGAGGGTCTTGAGGCCGCTCAGCACCATCATCCAGCCCGTGCCCGAGACGTTCTCCGCGGTCTTCGGGGCTCCCTCGAGCCGGTCGTGGATGACGGTGAGCAGGCAGTAGCCGCCCTCCTGCGAAGCGATCTCCCAGGTGACCCGGCTCTCGTCCTCTTGGGCGAGCTCGGGGTCGTAGAGCGACCGCCACCCCTGCACGAGCCGCCGGGGCGGGTCGAACTCGTACACCGGCTCGTCGCCCCAGACGCTCCCGTCAGGCCCGACGGCGCGGTGCCGCTCCGGCGTGTTCTCGATCCGGGCGCCGAAGAAGTAGCGCTCGGTGAACTCGGGCTTGGTGATCGCATCCCAGACCGCCTCCGGGGTCGCCTTGATGAACACCTGGTAGACCTGGGTGGTCTGCGCGGTGATGGTGGTCATGCGCTCTCCTCCTCGAGGGTGGTCTTGAGCTCCGCGAGCGCCGAGACGCGGGGCTCGGTGTACTTGTCGATCCAGCGGTCGTGGATCAGCCGGATTGGGACCGGGTTCAGGAAGTGGTGCTTCTCCCGGCCCTCGCGGCGCGTGACGACGAGGCCGGCGTCCTCGAGCACCCGCAGGTGCTTCATCACCCCGAAACGGGTCATCGCCAGCTCCGACTCGAGCTCGGTGAGCGTGCGGCCGTCACGCTGAAAGAGCCGGTCGAGCAGGAACCGCCGGGTCGGGTCGGCGAGCGCCTTGAACACGCGGTCGTCATCCGTCACGCCCCGGACGATAGGTGACCGTAAGGTCACATGTCAAGCGCCAACGTACGACGGTCGAGAGTCGGACGTCGTGGCGGCGCTACGCGTACCCGCGGCGTGCACCGCCGAGGGCCGCGATCAAGGCGGCCGCGACGGCCACGGCGAGGAGGAACTGAAGGAGGCTGCCCCACTCGAGGGCGTCCGCGATGATCCCGCCGAGCAGCGCGCCGGCGACCCCTGCGCCCGCCGTGGCGAGCCACCCGATTGCCTGCCTGCCCGGCAGGATCAGGCGCGCAAGGGCGCCGATCACGAGGCCGAGCAAGGCCCACCACAGCAACTTGAGCGCGAGCCCGACGACCGCCCACCCAACGACGAGGAGGACGATGATCGCGAGGATCACTATCACGACGGTCATTTGGTTCGATCTGCCCGAGGACGTCCCGTTCCAAGCGCGCCGTCGTCAGATCATCCGCCGCTGTGCGGCCCACCTCGTGAGCTCGTGGCGGCTCGAGAGCTGCAGCTTCCGCAGCACCGCGGACACATGGCTCTCGACCGTCTTCACCGAGAGGTGCAGTCGCGCCGCGATCTCCTTGTAGCGGTAGCCGCGCGCGATCAGCTGCAGCACCTCGCGCTCCCGGGCGGTCAGGTGGTCGAGCTCCTCGTCCCGCCGCGGCGCCTCGCCGTCGTGGAACGCGTCGAGGACGAACCCGGCGAGCCGTGGCGAAAAGACCGCGTCGCCGTCCGCCACCCGTTCGATCGCGTCGGTCAGCTCCTCGCCGGAGATCGTCTTGGTGACGTAGCCGCGCGCGCCCGCGCGGATGACGGCGATCACGTCCTCGGCTGCGTCCGAGACGGATAGCGCGAGGAACTTGACCGCGGGGCGTTCGCGCGCCACGGCGGCGATCACCGCCTCGCCGCCGCCGTCGGGGAGGTGGACGTCGAGGAGCACGACGTCCGGGTCCGCCTCCTTGATCAGCGCGGCGGCTTCCTCGACCGATCCGGCCTCGCCGACGACCTCGATCATCGGTCCGAGCTCGCTGCGCACGCCGGCTCGAAAGAGATGGTGGTCGTCAACGAGGACGACGCGGCGCTTGCTACTCACGCCGGCCCATCCTCAACTCCACCTCCGTGCCGGCTCCGGGGGCGCTTGTCACCGTTGCCGTGCCGCCGTGCCGCGCCATCCGGAGCTCGATCGACTCGCGCACGCCGTGCCGGTCGGGCGGCACCGCCCCGGGCACGAAGCCGATCCCGCGATCGCGGACGAACACCGTCGCGCCTTCTCCGCCGGCCTCGACGTAGACGGAGACCGCGTCGACGCGCGCGAACTTGGCCGCGTTCGTCATCGCCTCGCGCGCCGCAAGGACGAGCGCGTCGAGTCGGTCGTCGAGCGGCGCATCGCCGGCGCTGACGACGTCGACGCGGACGCCGTGCAGCTCCTCGACCTCGGCCGCCGCGGCGTCGATGGCGCCGACGAGCGTCGCCTCGTCGCCTGAGCCGCGCCCGTACAGCCACGCCCGCAGCTCCCGCTCCTGCTGGCGCGCGAGCGTCGCGACGCGGCGCGGGTCCTCCGCGTCCCGCTGGATCAGCGCGAGCGTCTGCATCACGGAGTCGTGGACGCGCGCCGCGACCTCCGCGCGCTCCTGCGTCCGGATCCGCTCGAGCCGTTCCGCGTCTCGCTCGGAGGCGAGCCGCCAGAGCCACGGGCCGACGATCGCGACGAGCGCCACCGCCACCGCGCCCGGAGCGCCGGCGCCTGCGTCTCCGAAAGGACCGCTCTCGTTGACGTAGATCGTCGTCCCGGCGACGACGAGCACGATCCCGAGAATTAGCCGCGACCACTGCGGACGCTTGCCGCTCCGGAGCGAGACGAGCGCGACACCGACCGCGATGAACGCGGCGGACAAGAGCAAGGAGCCCGCGAGCCCGATGCCGCGCAGGAGGAGGAAGGCGGCGAGCGCGAGCAGCGCGATCGCGGCGGCCCTGGGGGCGCCACCGCGCGGGCCGTCCGTCGCCTCCGGCGGCGGGAGGAAGAGCCACAGGCCGAGGTAGAGCACGATCCCGCTGCCGCCGGCGAGCGTCAGGATGGCGAACACGAGCCGAACCACGGTCGGATCGACGCCGAGCGCGTGAGCGAAGCCGCTGCAGATGCCGGCAACGACCGCGCCTTCCTCTCTCCGGCCGAGCTTCCGAAGCGGTCGAAGGCGGGTCGTCGACCCGCCTTCCGCCGGAACGCCGCGCGCGCTCATCTCCGCGGCCATCGTACGTCCGTCTCGGCGCCGCCCCTACCGCCGGACGCTCAGCTCGCCGCCATGAACGCGCGCGTCGACCACGAGCCGCCGCTCGGCGCCGTCGAAGCCCGGATCGACCACTCGAGCATGCATGTCGCGTCCGTCTTCCTCGCGCCCGAGGACGCGGGCGTCGCCCCATTCGACTTTGCTCGTGACGTCGACGGCCACGCCGGCCGGGAGGACGATGTCGAGCTCGCCGAAGCCGAGGTCGGCCTCGACCCGAGTCTCGCCCACGGGGAGCTCGAGGTCTGAGAGGTCGAGCTCGAGGTGGCCGGCCCCGAGGCGGTACTCGTCCTTCAGGTCGGCTGCGGTGCGCGGCTGCTCGACGTGCTCGCCGACGCCGCCCTTCGCGCCGACCGCCGCGACTGCTCCGCCCGCTAACCCGGCGACAAGCACTAGTACCGCCGCTACCGCTGCGCCGCGCCACACGATCGAGCGTCGACCCCTCGCTTCGGCCCGGCGCGCGTCCCGCCGCCTTGCGCGCGACCAGACGAAGATCGCG
>DASZKB010000084.1:0-3505 GCA_035947475.1 Gaiellaceae bacterium
TCGTCTCGAGCGCGAACGGGTCGTCGCCGAGGAGGTCGCCCGCCTCGTCGAGGAACGCAGAGGCCGACGCGACGCTCTCGCCGTAGCGGTCCTGCGGGGCCGCCTCGCCGAGACCCGAGATCCCGTCCAGGCGGAGCTCGACCTCGATCACCTCGGCCTCGGTCGTCACCGACCGCGAGATCACGAACGCCTCCGCGAGCGGCAGGCTCACCGTCCGATAAGCGACTTCCATGGGCGGCTAGACTATCCCGCGCGCGCCTGTAGCTCAGGGGATAGAGCGTGCGCCTCCGGAGCGCAAGGCCGCAGGTTCGAATCCTGCCAGGCGCACTCGCTTCGTACTCGTTCGAGCGATGCGTGGGCGCGGCGGCCGCGCCGACATAGCGATGAAGGTCCTATGTCCCGAATCGTCGCCGTCCTCGTCGTCACGGCCGCCTTCGGCGGCGCCCTCGTCTACGGCGGCCACGCGATGGGGGCGTGGGACGAGTACGAGCCGGTGCCCGACCGGGCCTGGACACGCGTGAAAGGCCCGGACGGCCCGGCCGCGAAGCGTGCCAAGGGCGAGAGAAGGGGCGCGAAGTCCGGGCGCGCGGCGAAGCCTTCGCGACGCGCTCCGCTCACGTGGGCCGACCGGGCGAACGCCGTCTGCCGGCGCGCCCGGCCGAACCTCGAGCTCCTCGCGCGGGAGCTGGCGGCCGCGCGTTCCCTCGACGAGCTCCACAGTGCCCTCGCCGAGCTCGCGCGCGTGAACAAGCGCGTGAACGCGCGGATCGAGGCGATCCCGCCGCCACGCCGCCAGCAAGCCCGCGTGCGCGCGCTCCACCGCCTTCTCGCCGACGACGAGCGGCTCGTAGACCGGATGATCTCGGCGATCCGGCGTCAGGACGCGGGCGCGCTCCGCGCCACGGTCGCCGCCGCGGACGCCGTCGCGAGACGCGAGAACGAGCTCCTGTGGGTCCTCGGCGCGAATGAGTGCACGGTCGCCGCCTACCTCGGCGACGCGGCCACGCTCGCGTAGCCCGCACCCACGCCGTCAACTCTTCGTCGCGCGGGCCGAGCAGGGAGGGTTCGGCGGTAGAATCGGGAACTGGAGACGACGACTTGGACGACCCGCTCCGTACCGATGCCCAGGCCGCCTTTGCCCCGCATCCGGCGTGGAAGGGCCCGCGGCGTCGCGGGCGAGGTCGCCGAGCGCCCTGAGCCGCGCCTCGCGGAGCTCTCCAGCGACGGGCTGACCTGGATCCACGTCGACAAGCCCGGGCCGCTCGAGGCGGAGCTCCTGGCCGAGCGCTTCGGCTTCCATGAGCTGGACGTCGAAGACGTCCTCTCGGCGCGGCAGCGCCCGAAGCTCGACGAATACCCGGGCTACCTCTTCGTGGTCCTCCACTTCCCGTTCTACGACAAGACCGTCCAGCGCCTGAACGCGGCCGAGATAGACGTCTTTCTCGGGCCTGACTTCCTCATCACCCTTCCGAACGCCGCGCTCCTCCCCGTCAGCCACCTCTTCGACCGCTGCCAGCGGGACCCCGATCTCCGCGACGAGCTCTTCGGGAAGGGGTCGGGGTACCTCCTCTACCACGTGCTCGACGACCTCTTCGACTACTGCTTTCCGATCCTCGACAAGATCGGCCACAAGCTCGACGTCCTCGAGGACGACGTCTTCGAGGAGCGCTCGGACGAGGTCGTCCGGGACATCTCGGACGCGAAGCAGGAGATCATCTCGTACCGAAAGATCATCAAGCCCGAGCGCGCAACGCTGCGGATTCTCGAACGCCACGTCCAGCGCTACGTGCCCGAGGATCTCGAGCTGTACTTCGACGACATCGTCGACGCGGCCGAGCGGATCGACGATCTCCTCGACAACTACAAGGAGGTTCTCGAGGGCCTCGAGTCGACGAACGAGTCGGTCATCGCCCACCGCCAGAACTACCGGTTGCAGCTCCTCACCGTGGTCACCGTGATCCTCCTCCCGCTCACGCTCATCGCAAGCGTTTTCGGGATGAACGTCGACTACCCGGGCGAGGGCACGCGCGAGGCGTTCTGGGTGATCGTGGTCGCACTCGTCGCGGCGCTCGGCGTGATGCTCGGCTTCTTCCGCTGGAAGCGCTGGCTCTAGTGCCGGCGCGGCAGCTCTGGGCGCCCTGGCGCCTCGAGTACGTCGCCGGCGCCGACGAGCAGGAGCGGTGCGTCTTCTGCCGCGCGGCCGAGGGCGACGACGAGGCGGGATTCGTCGTCCGCCGCGGCGAGCATGGCTTCGCGCTCTTGAATCGCTACCCGTACGCGTCGGGCCACCTCATGGTGGCGCCGTACCGCCACGAGGGGGAGTTCGGCGGGCTCTCCTCCGAGGAGGCCCTCGAGATGCATCGGCTCGCCGCAGCCGCGATCGGCGCGCTCGCCGACGCGATGCGCCCGCAGGGGTTCAACGTCGGCTGGAACCTCGGGCGGATCGCGGGCGCAGGCGTGGTCGACCACGTCCACCTGCACGTCGTCCCACGGTGGGCGGGCGACACGAACTTCATGCCGGTGCTCGCGGACGTCAAGGTGATCCCCGAGGCGCTCGAGGAGACGCGGCGTAAGCTGGCGGGCGCATGGCCCTAGACCCGCGCGTCTTCAAGGCGTACGACGTCCGCGGCCTCTACCCAGAGGAGCTCGACGAGGAGGGCGCGTACCGGATCGGGCGCGCCTACGCCGAGGCCTTCGAGCCGCGCGCGATCGCGGTCGGACGCGACATGCGCCTCTCCTCGCCGGCGCTCGCGGAGGCGGTCGTCGAGGGCGCGCTCGACGCAGACGCGGACGTCGTCGACATCGGGATGGTCGGCACGGAGATGCTCTACTTCGCCGTCGGCGAACTCGGGCTCGACGGCGGCGTCGCCGTCACCGCCTCGCACAACCCGAAGGAGTACAACGGGATGAAGATCGTCCGGCGCGGCGCTCTACCGGTCGGCTCCGACTCGGGCTTGCTCGACCTTCGTGATCGGGCGCAGCGGGCGTTCGACGAGCCGGGCGAGCGGGGCGTGCGCCGGTCGGAGGATCTCTACCCGGCGTTCGTCGAGAAGGTCCTCTCGTTCGTGGACATCGAAGCGATCGCGCCGCTCCGCGTCGTCATCGACGCTGCGAACGGGATGGCCGGCGCGATGCTGCCGCCGCTCCTCGAGCGGCTCCCGGTCGAGGCTGTCCGCTGCTTCTTCGAGCCGGACGGGACCTTTCCGAATCACGAGCCGAACCCGCTCCTCCCCGAGAACCGGGAGTTCGTGGAAGCGAAGGTCCGCGAGGAAGGAGCCGACCTCGGGATCGCGTTCGACGGCGACGCCGACCGGTGCTTCTTCGTCGACGACACGGGCGCCTTCGTCCCCGGCGACTTCGTGACCGCGCTCCTCGCGGAGGCGATGCTCGAGAAGGAGCCGGGCGGGAAGGTGATCTACGACGTCCGGGCGAGCTGGGCGGTGCCGGAGACGATCGAGCGCGCGGGCGGAGTCCCGCTCGTGAACCGCGTCGGCCACGCGTTCAT
>DASZKB010000085.1:0-2487 GCA_035947475.1 Gaiellaceae bacterium
GCCGCCTCGGTCGTCCTCGCCGAACTCGACGAGCTCACGCGCGAGATCGAAGCGCTCCGCGCGCGCGCGCTCGAGCTCGAGGCGTTCCTCGTCCGGCTCCCCGCTCAGCGCGAGCACCTGGCCGCGGGGATGGACGCCGCGGATCGTGAGGTGACCGCCGCCCGCGACGCTCTCGCGGCGGCCGAGCTCGAGCTCGCGGCGGCCGAGCGCGAGGGAAAGCGCGAGCGCCTCGCCGCCGCCCGGCGGGCCGAAGTTCGCACCCGGGACGCCCTACGCGACGCCGACCGGCGCGCGACCGACCTTCGGGCGCGCTCGGAGCGCCTCGAGCAAGAAGCTCGCGAGGCGGCCAACGAGACGCGACGGCTCGAGGAGCGCGCGCGCAACCTCGCGGAGACCCTCCGCGGGCGCTCGCGTCTCGCCGAGCGGGTCGGGGAGGCGCCCGCCGCGGGGCTGGCCGGGGTGGCGGACTGGACGTCGAACGCCCTAGCGGCCCTCTTCGTCGCGCGCAGCGGGCTTGCGTCCGAGCGGGACGCCGTCATCCGGCAGGCGAACGAGCTCGGCGCCCTCGTTCTCGGGGAGCCGCTCATCGCGGCCAGCGCGTCCTCCGTCGCCCGCCGCGTCGAGCGGGCGCTCGAGCCCTAACGCGCCCCTACGAGACCTCGCTCCAAGAGACGCCGCCGGTGTCCCACCCCACGAGGCAGTGGGGCGAGATGAGGAGGGCGACGCGCTCGAGGAAGGCGCGGTCTTTCTCGGTGAAGGCGGCCGGGCGGTCGGAGTCGATGTCGATCTCGCCGACGACCTTCCCGCCGTACGAGATCGGGACGACGATCTCGCTCCGCGTCGAGGCGAAGCAGGCGAGGTAACGCTCGTCGGCGTTCACGTCGTCGACGATCTCTGTCTCGCCGCTCGCGGCGGCCGCGCCGCAGATGCCCTGCCCGACCGGGATGCGGACGTGTTCGGTCGCCTGCGGCCCCTTCCAGGGGCCGAGGACGAGGTCGTTTCCCTCGACGAGGTAGATCCCGACCCAGGAGTAGTGCTCGAAGCGGTCGTGCAGGATCTCCACGACCTTCCGGATCACCTCATCGGCGTCGCCCTCGCGGTTGAGGACCCGCTCGACGCCGTCGAGCGCGCCCCGGTACGTGTCGGCCGTGACGCTCACGGCGGCGTCAAAGCGGCACGGCCAGCTCGACGTCGGCGCCCTCGAAGCCGGCGACCGCACGACGGTACGCCTCCGGAACGGCGGTCGGGCGGCGTTCGCCGAGATCGACCAGGACGAGCGTCTGCTCCGACGTGCACATGAGCGCGTCGTCGTCGACGCGGTAGGCCGCGAACTCGGTCGTCACGCTCGTCCGGCCGATCCGCTTGGTGCGCACGAACACCTCGAGGAGGTCGTCGAACACGGCCGGCGCCTCGTAGACCACCCCGACCGCGCGCATGACGAACTCGCAGTCGCCGAGATCGGCCTCGAAGAGTCGGAGATGCCGCGCGTACTCGACCCGAGCGGTGTCGAAGTAGGGGAGGTAGCGGCCGTAATAGACGATCCCCTGCGCGTCGGTGTCGGAGAAGCCGACCCGGGCGAACGCGGAGAACTTGAACGGTGGTTTCGCGCGAGTCGTTTGGCCGAGGGCAATCCTCACGCGCCCGATCGTAGCCGCGGGACGGCGGTCGTCTAGGCGGCGCGCGAGCCCGGCGGGCGCACGCGTCGGAGGAGAGCGCTCGACGACAGCGTCCCGAGCTCTTCCTTGCAGGCGGCGAGCGCGGTCAGGCACGCCCAGTACTGAACCTCGTGCGCGGTCGCCTGTCCGCGTCGGTAGGCGCGGACAACGCGCTCCTCGCGCTCCTTGAAGGGGCGAGCGAGTTCAGGCGGTCTCATGCGGTCGCGCCGTTTCGGTTGTTGCCGGAACGGTCGGCCGCCTAAACCTCTACTCGGCGATCGCGTCCAGAACCTCGTCGCGCTTGCGCTCCATGAGCTCGAGGTCGAGCGCCTCCAGATTGAGGCGAAGAAGCGGCTCCGTGTTGGAGGGGCGAACGTTCATGTGCCATTCGGAGGCCGTCACCGAGAGCCCGTCCAGGTGCGACACCTCTCCCTCGGCGCCGAAGCGCTCCTTCAACTCCTGGAGCTTCAGGGCGACGTCGTCGACGCGCGCGTTCAGCTCTCCGCTCAGGAAATAGCGCTCGCGGTACGGGCGGAGGATCTCGGAGAGCGGGCGGCCCCGCTTCGACAAGAGCTCCAGCATCAGCACGGCGGGAATCGTCCCCGAGTCCGCCTGCGTGAAGTCGCGGAAGTAGTAGTGGCCCGAGACCTCACCGCCGAAGACGGCGTTCTCCTTGCGCATCCGATGCTTGATGAACGCGTGGCCGACGCGGTTCACGAGCGGGACTCCGCCCGCGCGCTCGATCGTCTCCGGCACCGCCCAGCTCGCCCGGACGTCGTAGATCACCTTCCCGCCCGGCTCCTTCTCGAGCATCGCCTCCGCGAGGAGCGCG
>DASZKB010000086.1:0-4040 GCA_035947475.1 Gaiellaceae bacterium
CATGCCGGGGGCGATAGGCGCGGACCGGGCACGGCTCGACCTGCCGATATCCGGAGCTCCTCGAAACGCGCTTCTAGCGAGTCCGGCCGGGGACACGGGGCGGGAGCTTGCGGCCTCCCGCCCTGTGTCTTGTCTGCGTAGTCGGATCGTGTATAGTCATGATGTCATGAACCGGAAACGCCCGCCGCTCGGCGACAAGATCCGCTCGGCCCGCGCCGACAAGGGCTGGAAGCAGAAGCACCTCGCCGCCGAGGTCGAAGTCGAGCCGATCACGGTCTCGCGCTGGGAGAGAGGTGCGACGCCGCCGGACCTCGACGTTCTCTCGCTCGTCGCCGAGGCGACCGGCAAGCCCTTGAGTTACTTCGTCGACGAGAAGCCCGCGGAACGACACATGCCCCTCGACGACGCCGTTCGCCGCATCGAGGCGGCCGCCGAGCGGATCGCGGACGAGGCCGAGCGGATCTCGGAGAGCGTCGCCGAGCTCCGACGGACCTCAGGCCGACGCGGCTGAGACCTTGAGCAAACGGGCGAAGGCCTTGCCGGTCCGCGGCCGCCGGGCCGGGTCCTTGGCCAGGCCTTGCATCGCCGCCCAGGAGAGCTCGTCGGGAAGATCGGCCCGTACGTCTCCCGGGCTCCGCGGCATCTCGTTCAAGTGCGCGATGCAGGTTTCCGCGATGCCGCGACCCGCGAAGGGTGCTGCTCCGGTGAGGCACTCGTAGACGACGCACGCGAGCGAATAGAGGTCGCTCGCGGGCCCGGCCTGGTTCGCCGCGATCATCTCGGGCGCGAGGTAGTCGAGCGTTCCGACCACTTTGCCCGCCTTCGTGAGCGCCGTGTGCGCCGGCCCACGCGCGACCCCGAAGTCGGTGAGGAGCCACACGCCCTCGTCGCTCGCGAGGATGTTGGCGGGCTTCACATCGCGGTGCACGAGCTGCCTCGCGTGTAGCTCGTCGAGTGCGGCGCCGAGCTCGGCGGCGAGGCGAACGACGTCGGAGACCGGCGCGGGCCCCTCGGCGGTGAGCCGCTCCGCGAGCGAGCGGCCCCGGATGTAGCGCGACGCCAGGTAGTAACGGCCGTCCGCCTCGCCGGCGTCGACCACCTCGACGAGGTGCGGGTGGTCGAGCGCGCGCGCGATCGCGCCTTCCCGGACGAAGCGCCGCCGGTAGACGTCGTCCGCCGCCAGCTCCTCGCGCAGAACCTTGAGCGCGACCGTGTCCCCGTCGTCTTCGCGCACGGCGCGAAAGACGATCCCCATGGCGCCGTGGCCGAGCATCGCTTCGAGGCGGTACGGGCCGACGTTGTCGCCGACCCCGATCGTCGACGGCTGGGGCGGTCGGGCTGTCATGTCGTGCGAGCTGCCGCGAAACGTATAGGGACTGTGAACGTCAAGAGCGGTGTGCTACAAGGGCGGCGTGCTGCCCGTCGCGCGAGTCGGGACGGAGGTCGCCGGCTATCGGGTCGAGAGGCTTCTCGGGCGCAGCGCCATGAGCGCGGTGTACCTGGCCGAGAACCCGAGGCTCGGGACGAAGATCGCGCTCAAGATGCTCGCGGCGGAGCTCAGCGCGAACGAGGCCTTCCGGGAGCGGTTTCTGCGCGAATCCCGGATCGCGGCGTCGCTCAACCACCCGAGCGTCGTCACGATCTACGACGCCGGCGAGTGGGACGGCGAGCTCTTCCTGGCCATGCAGTACGTCGAAGGGCCGGATCTCGCCGCGCTTCTCCGGAGCGAGGGGCCGCTCTCGCTCGAGCGAACGCTTCCGATCGCGTCACAGGTCGGCGATGCGCTCGACGTCGCGCATACGCGGGGCCTCATCCACCGGGACGTGAAGCCCGCGAACATTCTTGTCGAGGTGCGCGAGCGCGAAGTCGACGCGGACCGCGCGTATCTCTCCGACTTCGGGGTTGCGAAGAGGTTCGAGTCGCGCGCCGGCTTGACCGCTCCGGGCGAGCTCGTCGGCACCGTCGACTACATCGCTCCGGAGCAGATCGAGGGGAAGCGGGTCGACGGCCGCGCCGACGTGTACTCGCTGGCCTGCGTCGTCTATCAGTGTCTGAGCGGGTCGCCGCCGTTCGACAAGGACACCGAGGCGGCCGTCCTGTGGGCGCACATGCAGGAGGAACCGCCGAGAGTCCGGGCACACCGCCCCGAGCTTCCTCCCGACGTCGACGGCGTCCTCGCCACTGCCCTTGCGAAGTCGCCGGACGACCGTTACGCGACGTGCCGGGAGATGATCTCGGCCCTCGTGGCCGCGCGGCCGCGCGGAGAGGCAGAAAGCCCGGCGGTGACGCACGCCGCCGTCCCGACGGTGGTTCGGGCGCCACGGGTGCCCGAGGCGCGCCGATCCCGGCCGCTCGCGCTCGCCGCTCTCGGGGCGATCGGAGCGGCGCTGCTCGTCCTCGGCGCCGCACTGGGCGCGCTGCTCTTCGGGGAGAACGCCGAAACGGGTTCCGGGACGACGACCGTCGTCACGACGGCGCCGGCGGCGGACGCCGAGGCGCGGGCCTTCGAGCGTCAGCTGCTCCTCTATCTCCCCGCCGCGGTACGGCGAACCTGTCGTCCGACGCCGCCTCCGAGCGACGCGTTCTTCGCGACCGTGGAGTGTCGACCGGGGAACGGCGTCGAGACCGCGTCCTACAGCCTCGCGCGGAGCGGGCCGCGCTTGCGCGATTCGTTCATGAGCCAGCTCCCCCTCGCGGGGCTCCCGGCGGTCGGGCCCGACGAGAGGCCCGACCCGCGCGGCGACTGCGCCACCGGCGATCTACCCGCCGTCAACGAGTGGTCGCCGCGCGGCCCGTCCGGTCATCAGCCGGTCTCACCCGACAGCGAGCTTCCGACCGGCGGGCGGGTGATGTGCTAAGGCGTGGGACCGCGCCGGTGGCTCATCTGGACGGATGGGGAGCACAGCGTGTTCGCAGTCGCGTCGGGGCGAAGGCTCGACCGCCTCTACCGGTGGTGGCGCGACGAGGCCGGGCCGGGGGAGTGACGGCCCCTACGCCGCGTCGTGCGGAACCGACTCGTCGGCCGCGTAGAGGCTGAACTCGTTTCCCTCGGGGTCACGGCAGCGGGCGAACCAGCCGATCCCGGGGATCGGCTGCTTCTCTTCCGCCTCGCCCCCGAGCTCGCGGACGCGCGCGATGGTGCCGTCGAGGTCGGTCGTGTCGAAGTAGACGACCGGGCCGCGCTCGTCGGCCTGGCGCGGGTAGATCGCCGCCACGGGCTCGAGCTCTTCGGTCATGTGGTATTCGATCGGGCTGTCGCCCGCCTCCCGGAAGGTCCAGTTGAAGACCGACTCGTAGAAGCGCTTCGCGCGGCTCGGATCTTCGGCGGGCAACTCGAAGTGAACGATGCTGTTGGCCATCGTGGCTCCTCTCCCGGTCGCTTTCCTTCTCCTCCGCTCCGACGAACGCCGCCGGCGCTCGGTTAGCTAGCCCGAGCGACGATGCCGGACAGCCGGCTTAGATGTCGATTCTCGGCACGTCGGAATCGCGTGCCCTCTCGTAAACGGCAAGTGCGACGGCGAGGTCCTGGACGGCAAGGCCGGTCGAGTCGAAGACGGTCATCTCGGCGTCGTCGCGGCGGCCCGACTCGTCTCCGACGAGGACGAGCCCGAGCTCCGCGACGTCGTCCCGGGTCAGCCGCCCGCCGTCGACGGCGCGGGCGATGTCGCCGTTGTGGCTCGCCTGCTCCCACTCGTCGCAGACGACGCGGGCGCGGAGGAGCTCGTCGACGCCGATCTCCGCCTTGCCGGGCCCGTCGGCGCCCATCAGGCTCACATGCTGTCCGGGGCGGAGCGTCCCCGACCCGAAGAGCACCTCGCTGCCGGGCGTGACAGTCGCGACGACGTCGGCGGCAAGCGCCTGGGCGCGGTCGGTCGCGACGCTCGCTTGGTCGCCCAGCTCCTCGGCGAGGAGCGCAGCCTGCTCCGGCCGGGCGTCCCAGAGGAGGACCCGGCGGCCGCGCGCGACGAACGTGCGCGCGACCGCGCGTCCGTTCACTCCGCAGCCGACGACGGCTGCGGGCGCGCCGGACGGACGCGCCC
>DASZKB010000087.1:0-7171 GCA_035947475.1 Gaiellaceae bacterium
GAGGTCGCACTTGCCCTCGCAATTCCAGTTGGAACCGTCCGCTCGCGGTTGTCGCGCGCTCGTGCTCGACTCCGGGAACCGCGCGACGGCCACGGACACGAATGGGACGGTTGTGCCGTCCCGATCGAGGAGACCGAAGCCACATGACAGAGCACCCACACCTTCCCGTGGCACGCGACCTTCCATCCGGGCGGCTCCAGCGACGAAAGGAGCACCTGATGAACGAAGTCGCTGCGCACGAACGCTCGTCGCGGCAAAGGCGGACTCGCCGGATCTTTGTCCTCGTTCCGGCGGCGCTCGCGCTTTTGATCGCAACGGGATTCACGACGTACGCGTTGACGCGTGAGCCGACGCATTTCGAATCGATCGGGTGCTTCGAGCGGACGAGCGAGACGAGCAACACCACGATCGTGGAAGCCGACGGCCGTGATCCAGTGGCGGTGTGCGCCGAGGTGTGGCAGCAGGGCGCGTTCGGTGCCGCGCCGCGACCTGACCACCTGGAGGCGTGCGTGCTCGAATCCGGCGCAGTCGGCGTGTTCCCCAGTCCGGGCACGGGTGCATGCACCCGCCTCGGGCTCGCTCCGCTGCCGGCGTCCTATCGCGAGAAGGCGCGACGCACCACCGAGCTCAGGGAGGCAATCGTGCGCCATCTCGGCGAGCCGGCATCGGGAGCCTCTCCCGGGGACGGCAAGTGCGTAGGAGAGACGGCAGCCCGCGCGTTGGTCCGGCGCGAGCTCGATGCTCGCGGTTACGCGAACTGGCGGATCGAGATCTCCGGTGAAGGCTTCACTGACGATCGTCAGTGCGCCGAGGCAACTGTCGACCCGGTTCGCGAGGTTGTGACGCTCATTCCAGTCTGGCGATAACCGACGACAACGGGGCGTCGCTGAGGCGGGCGCCTTAGTGGCGGACGGAAACGACCCTGGCGCGCCAAGGGCCGGTGGGCGCGTCGATCGTCACCTCGTCGCCCGCTTTCCGCCCGAGGAGCGCGCGGCCGGCCGGGGATTCCGGCGAGACGCCGCCGACGCTCGAGATCTCGATCTCCATTCGCTCTCCGTGCTCGTCCTCGAGCTCGACCTTCGAGCCGATTGCGATCGTCTCGCTCGCCGCCGTCGGGTCGTCGACGACCACCGCGCGGTCGAGGCGGTCGCGGAGCATGGCGATGCGCCGTTCGAGCAGGCCCTGCTCGTTCTTGGCGGCGTGGTACTCGAAGTTCTCGGAGAGGTCGCCGAACGACCGCGCGGCGGCGATCGCCTCAACGGCGTCGGCGCGGCCGGGACCTTCCAGTCGAGCCAGCTCTGCCTCGAGCTCCTGCTTCTGAGCGCGGGTCAGCAGTTCGGGTTTGTCGATCGGCGGCACCGCCCGAGAGTAGCTCGAACGGTCGTCGAGTCGCGGGCTGCTACTGTGCGAGTACGGATCCGCAATTCGGCGGTCCGGTGAGATGGCTTCTCGTTCTTCCTTCGGGTGATTCGAGGCAGGCACGTCTCGAACCGAAAGGAATCGAACACATGTCGAACCAGTCTTTCCGCGAGCTCGGCGTCTCGGCGCCTCTGGTGGACACGCTCGCCGCTCGCTCCATCCAAACGCCGTTCCGGATCCAATCCCTCGTCCTCCCCGACGCGCTCGCGGGCCTCGACGTCCTCGCGCGCGCGCCGACCGGATCAGGGAAGACGCTTGCGTTCGCGGTGCCGATCGTCGAGCGCACGACGACGACAGACTCGCGTCCCTCGGCGCTGGTCCTCGTTCCGACGCGCGAGCTCGCCGCGCAGGTGACCGAAGAGCTCGAGTCGCTGGCGCGGACGAAGGATCTCCGCGTCGTCGCCACGTACGGCGGCGTGCCGCTTCGGGCCCAGGCCGCCCGGGCCAAGAGCGCGCACGTCCTCGTCGCAACGCCGGGGCGGCTCGAGGACCTCGCGGCGCGACGGCTCATCGACTTGTCGCGCGTGCGAATACTCGTCCTCGACGAGGCCGATCGCATGCTGGACATGGGGTTCCAGCCGCAGGTCGACCAAATCGTCCGCCGCCTGCCGCGAAACCGACAGACGATGTTCTTCTCGGCGACTCTCGACGGCGAGGTCGGCCGGCTCGCGCGGGGCTACACGAACAGCCCGGCGCGCTTCGAGGCCGATCTCTCGCCCGACGACGGGGAGATCGAGCACCGGTTCGTACCCGTCACGCCCGAATCGAAGGTCGAGACGCTCGCGGACCACATCCGCGCGTCCGAAGGGCTCACTCTCGTGTTCGTGCGGACGAAGCGCGGCGCCGACCGCCTCGCGCAGAAGCTCGCTCGCCACGACGTCGACGCGGCGTGTATCCACGGAGACCTGCCGCAGAGCGCGCGCGAGCGCACCCTCGCCCGATTCGAAAGCGGCAAAGTGAGGACCCTCGTCGCGACCGACGTCGCAGCCCGCGGCCTCGACCTCGCCGACGTGACGCACGTGATCAACTTCGACCCGCCGGAGGAGGACAAGGGCTACGTCCACCGCACCGGTCGCACCGGCCGCGCCGGCCGGAGTGGAACGGCGATCACCTTCGTCCTTCCCGAGCAGCAGGCGGACACGAGCCGCGTCGCCCGCCGTCTCGGACACGGCGCCCAGTTCGAAGAGGCAGGGCTGCGATCGGCTCGCCCGAAGCTCCTGTACACGAGCCGACGCGGCCGCCGCTCGAAGTGGTAGCCGCCGCGCTCGTCGTTTCCTAGCCCGTCGCGGCGCGTTGGTGACCTGCGCAAGTTCCTGCCGTCCCCGGCGTCATTCACTTCATCCGGTTGACGTGGTGAAGGGAACCCATGATCGACAAGCCAAGACAGAGCACCGCTTGACGTAGGTCGACATCTGTAAAGAATCAGGCTCAAGGCGTCACTCTGCGGCCGTGACGAAAACTCGAGAAAACGCGTACCCGTACGCGTCTGCGGCTGACCTTCCGCTCACCGGCGGGGGGTTCTAATGGCAGGCGAGGTGGCGGCGAGCGCCGGCGCCCCGCCGGTTCGAAGCGCGGCCGTCACGCTCGAGCGAGTCGGCCAGGAAGCGATCCTGCACGACCGTGAGCGCGGCCGCGTCCACGTCGTCAACGGCTCGGCCGCTCACCTCTGGGAGCTCTGCGACGGACGCGCGACGCTCGACGAGATCGTCGCCGCCTTCGCGGCCTCCTACGGAGCGCCACCCGACGCCGTTCGCGCGGACGTCGAGGGGGTTGTCGCGACGTTCCGAGACCTGGGAGTCCTGACCTGACGACGGCAAGGGCGCCCGAGGAGAGCACTCTTCGGCCCCCCGCCGAGGCGAGCCTCGGCGCCGAGCCGAGGTGGTACTCGGTGCTCGGCGTCCAGGTCTCCGTCGCCGCCGACGACCCTGCAGCGGTCGAGCTCATCGAGGAGACGTACGCCGCCTTCCGCTCGGCGCCTGGGCCGGCGGACGGAGCGCTTGCCCTTCGCCTCGAGCGTAAGGCGAACGGCGTCTTTCGCGTCAGCGACTCGGACGGATACGAGCGATCGTGGCCGAGCCGGCCCTACGCGGTCGGCGACCTTCTGTCGCGTTTTATGTTCGGCGTTCTCGCTCGCGTCACGGCGCGCGGGATCTACGCGATTCACGCCGGCGCGGTCGAGCACCGCGGGCGCGCGACCCTCTTCTCGGGACGGAGCGGCGCCGGGAAGACGACGCTCGTTCTGAATCTTCTCCAACGCGGCTTCCGGCTCCTGTCCGACGAGCTCGCCGTCGTCGAGCCGTCGACGCAGCGGATCCTCCCGTACCGCCGCAGTCTCCACATCCGGGCGGGGACGCCTGAGCTCGTCCCGCCGCTCCGTCTCGTGGAGCGGCGCTCGGCCATCCTCGTCGAGGGAGCGTGGACGTTGACGCCAGAGATGCTCGACGAGGTGCTGCCTGGCTGCCTCGCGCCGCCCGCGCGGCTCACGAACGTCTTACTGCTCGAGGGGCCGCCGGTACCCGAATCGCGCCCAACCTTGACGCCTGTCTCACCCGCCGTCGCCGCCCTGGAGCTCTTGCGCGCGACGTGGGCGGCCTCGGTTGACTTCGACGCGGGGCTACGTCGCCTCAGCGGGCTGCTCGAGGGCGTCTCGTGCGCGCGCTTGCGAATCGGGGAGCTCGAGGAGACGACCGACCTCGTCGGGACGTGGCTGGGGGCGAGCGTTGGCTAACGAGCGCGCGCAGTTGCTCCCGCTCGCCCGACGGGCGCTCTTCGAGGACGACCGCCGGCGGCGAACCAGCAGATGGATCGAGGCGCGAGGGGCGAGCATGAGGCCGCTCGTCGCGCCCGGCACGTGGATGCTCGTCGACTTCGGAGCCCGCCCGCGCGGAAACGGCGAGATCGTCCTTCTCCCCCTTGGTGACGTGATCGTCGCACACCGCGTCGTGGCAACGGTGCGCAGCGAGAGCGGGACGTTCGTCGTCACGAAGGGTGATGCCGAGCCCTTCTGCGACGCTCCCGCCGCCGTCGATGACGTCATCGGCGTCGTGCGGGCGCTCCGTCGAGCGCCCGGCGGGCGCGCCACCACGCTGGGATGCGCCGGCCCGCCGGCGCGGATGATCGCCCGGATCTCCGGCTGGAGCGGGCGCTCCGTCAGACGGCCACGACGTCTTGGACCTTTGCTTCCGGTACCGCTTCGGCGGCTGGCGCGAACAGCCGCCCTCCCCCTTGCGCGTACCGCGACGAGGCTCGCCGCAGCGCCGCTCGCGTCTGCGGCGAGAGTGCAAACCGCGGGTAGAGAGAGGGGGTGACGCATGGACGACTACACGCGCCCAGAGGTGCTCGCGACGTACACCGTCGACGAGCTCGCTGAGGAGGCGGCCGTCTGCTTGGACGTGCTCGAAGGGTACGGCCTCGAGCTGGGCCGCTAGTCGAGTCGGGTCCGACGCCCGAACGCGAGAGAGGCAGCTCCCTGCTGCCTCTCTCGCCCTCTGAAGCCATGCGATCTGCGATCGAAACCCACGAGCTCACGAAGCGCTTTCGGAAGCTCCGCACCTACCGCGACGCCCTCGCGTATCCCTGGCGGCGCCCGACTCTCCTCGCGATCGACGCGGTCTCGCTGACGATCCGGCGAGGCGAGGTGTTCGGCGTCCTCGGCGAGAACGGCGCCGGGAAGACGACGCTGATCCGGATGCTGACGACGTCGCTCCTTCCGTCATCAGGGACCGCAGCCGTCGGCGGCTACGACGTCGTTCGCGAAGCGGGGAAGGTTCGCAGCGTCATCGGTCTCGTCGGCAGTGACGAGCGCTCGTTCTTCGGCGAGCTCACGGGCCGTCAGAACCTCGAGTTCTTCGCCGCGCTGCAGGGCCTCCCGCCTTCCACCGCCCGCGGCCGGATCGATCCGCTTCTCCACCGCGTCGGCGTCGCCGCCGCCGCGGAGCGGCCGTTTCGGACGCTCTCGAGCGGGACGCGGCAGAAGCTCGCGATCGTGCGCGGCTTGCTGACCGACCCCGAGATCGTCTTCCTCGACGAGCCGACTCGGTCGCTCGACCCGATCTCCGCCCGCAGCGTGCGGCGCCTCGTATCGGAGTTCCTCGTCGGCGAGCTCGGCCGAACCGTCGTCCTCGCCACGCATTCGCTCGGGGAGGCCGAGGAGCTCTGCGACCGCCTCGCCCTTGTCCGAGCAGGTCGCGTCGTGGCCGAGGGAACGGTCGACGAGCTCCGCTCGCGCCTCGGCCACGGTCTCCGCTGCGACCTTCGCGTTGCCGACATGCCGCCCGATCTCCCGGACGTGCTCCGCCGCCTCCCGGGCGTCATGGCGATCGAAGTCGGTCAAAACGGCGGTCACAGCGCCCTCGGTCTCGTGCTGGAGGACGACCGCTCCGTCCTCGCGCTCGTCCTTCGCGAGACGATCGAGCGAGGCGGCGAGGTAGTCGGGTGCGCGACCCGAGAGCCGACGCTCGAGGACGTCTACGTCGCGACGCTGAGCGAGCCTTCGGCGCTGGAGGCCGCGCCGTGCTAGCGGGCTCGGTCGCGTGGGCGTTCCTCGTGCGCGATGTCCGCATCGAGACGAGCCACAAGGCCGGCTTCGCGTTCCGTCTCTTCGCCGCGCTCATGGGTGTTCCGATCTTCTTCTTCGTCGCGCGAGCGGTCCGCGGCGTGGGCGCCGTCGAGGGGTTCGGGGGCTATTTCGCCTTCGTGATCGTCGGGCTCGCAGCCACTGCGTACATGTCCGTCGGGATCGGCACGTTCGTGGGCAGCCTCCGGAGGAGTCAGGCGACGGGCGCCCTCGAGCTCATGGTGCTCAGCAGGACCCCCTTCTCGCTGGTTCTTCTCTTCTCCTCGCTACCTGGGTACTTGCTCGCGCTTCTCAGCTTCGGCGGTCTCATCGGGATGGGCGCGGTGCTCGGGATGGATGTCGGTCAGGCGAACATCCCGCTTGCGGTCGTCTCGCTTGTGCTCGCGACGGCGGCGTTCGTCGCGCTCGGGCTTCTCGCCGCAAGCGTCATCTTCGTGACGAGCGGCGGCAACCCCGTCTCCTGGGTGATCCGCGCCGCCTCGATCGTCCTCGCGGGCATCTTCTACCCGGTCAGCGTCCTGCCGGGCGCACTGGGCGCCGTCGCGGAAGTCGTCCCGCTGACGCACGCGGCAGAGTTGCTCCGCCGCTCGCTGCTGAACGGCGACGGGTGGGCGGACGTTCGCCACGAGCTCATGGCGCTGCTCGCGATCACCGCGGTCCTGATGCCGCTCGGCGTCGCGGCATGCCGGCTCACGCTTCGCGTGGCGAGGACGGACGGAAGCCTCTCCCAGCGCTGATCGTGCGGGCTCTTCTCACCCCCGTCGCGCGACTATCGGAGCTCACGGCGTGGCGAGCGGCGAGCGCGAACGGGAAAAGGCGCGCGACGTCGGAAGCAGGCGCCACCGTCGTCGCGATCAGGCCGGCGGAGCCTCGGGACGCCGCCCCGCTCGTCGAGCTCACGCGCGCCGTCGAGACCGAGGAGGAGGGATGGCTCGTGGGAGGGCCGGAGTGGCGGGACGGCAAGGCGGCGCGGCGGTATCTGCGGGACGCGCGCGGACGCCGGGATCGTGCGGTCATCGTCGCGGAAGGGGCCGGCGATGTCGTCGGGCGTCTCTCCCTCGTCCGAGGTCGGCATGCCGCCACGGAGCACGTCGCGACCCTCGCCGTGATCGTCGCCCGCGAGCGTCGCCGCGAAGGGATCGGCCGCGCTCTCTTGGCCGCGGCGGAGGCGTGGGC
>DASZKB010000088.1:0-1573 GCA_035947475.1 Gaiellaceae bacterium
ATGTCGGACGGGCTGCGCGCCACCGACGACCTGCACTACCTCTACGGCGGGCTTGCCCTTCTGAGCCTGCTCTCACCGTGGGTCTACGCGCCGCCGGTCCCGGCGCGGCGCCTGCTCTGGTTCGTGGGCGCGACGCTCCTCGCTTCGGCGCTCTCCGTCCGCGCCTACACGACCGCGACGTGAGACGCATCAGCCCGACGGTGCGCGGGATCGCGGTGATCGTCCTGATCGCCGCGATCATCACGGCGCTCCAGCTCCAGATCGCGCTCCAGAGCCTCGTTGCGATCGCGCGGATCGCGTTCTTCCTCGCGATCGCGTTCTTTCTCTTCCTCGTCTGGCGCGAGCGGCGCGGCGAGATCTCGACGTGGCCCGGCCGGTCGCGAGCCGTCCTCTACGCGGCGGTCGCCCTCGCCCTGGTCGACATCGGGGCGGCCATCCTCCTCCCATGGCCGTCGGGCGCGCTTGAAGCGCTCGTCTTCTTCTTCGTGCTCGGCGCCTGCGTGTTCGCCGCCTGGCGCGTCTGGCGTGACGAGCACACCTACGGCTATTAGTTAGCGCGTGGCGACGGAGGTGCGTGAGTCGCGCACCAGCGGCGCCGCGATCGCGTCGCTCGTGCTCGGGATCGTCGGGGTCACTGTCTTCCCGCTCACCCCGTCCGTGCTCGCGCTCGTCTTCGGGAGCCGCGCGCGGGGCGAGATGCGCGCCGACCCCGGCGTTTCGGGCGAGGGGCTAGCGACCGCGGGCATCGTCCTTGGCTGGATCGGCGTCGCGATCAGCCTGATCGGGCTGCTCTTCCTCGTCGTCGCGCTGGCGGTCTTCTTCAGCTTCTAGGAGGCCGGGACGCGCGCCCGCGCGCCGTCGAGCGAGTCGAGGATCGAGCGGATCTCCTCGGCAACGCCCACGAAGATCGGCGTGTCCCGCTCGGTGTAGCGGCTCGCCTCGGTGCTCCGGAGCGCCATCATGAGGTCGAGGAAGTCGACCGGCCGCTCGCACTCGAAGACGGTCATGAACTCCTGGTCGTCGATGCCGAACGAGTACGTGGTGTGGTTCGTGATCGTCGGCCAGCGAGCGCCCGTCTCCATGTGCTCCGCCATGGCGCGGCGGCGGTCCTCCATCGGGAGCGAGTACCACTCGCGCTTCTTCACGAACGGGTAGACGACCAGGTACGGGGCGCCGCGGGGGACGACCTTGCGGACGCGCGTCTCGTCGCGCCCCGTGTACTGCGAGGGCTTGGCCGCCGCGAGATAGGAGTACGGCGTGGTCAGGTAGCCGGCGAGGGGCGTCCCGTTCACGTCGGTGCCGAGATCGCGGAGGTCCTCGTACCGGTCGGTGATCTTCCAGAGGAGGAAGTCCGCGTCTGGGCGGACGCCGACGAGGCTGTACGTCCGGAGCTCCATGCGGCTCGCCCAGTCCTCGACCACCTCGGCGAAGGCATCCTTGCCGGCCGCGCGCTCCTCGACGGGGAGCCGTCGCCACTCGGGATCGACCCGGTAAAGCGTGTAGGCGATGTACTGCGCGAAGGTTTCCTCTGCCACGGCGCAATCGTAGCCGCGTGCGTGGCTGACTCGGCACG
>DASZKB010000089.1:0-1642 GCA_035947475.1 Gaiellaceae bacterium
CGAGGCCGAGGGCGTCCGCCTACGGCCGGACGAGCAGGGAAACCGTCCGATCGCGTAGTGGGCGGCGTCCGCCGGACCAGGTAACGTGCGGCCAGGTCGTCCGCCGCCGAAGGCGGGCGCCGAGGCAATGGGGCCTCAGGACAAGTAGTCCTGGGGCCTTTTTGTTTGGTCGAAAGGAGATGCGGATGCAGGAGACGGTGAAGCATTACCTCGGAAACGGCACGAAGCCGGAGCCCGTGGAGGCGCTTGCCTGGGCGGTCGAGTCGAAGGCGCAGATGGTCGACCTCAAGTTCTGCGACCTCCTCGGAACGTGGCAGCACATGACGCTGCCGGTGACGGCCTTCGACGAGGCGTCCTTCGACGAAGGGCTCGGCTTCGACGGCTCCTCGATCCGCGGCTGGCAGGGGATCGCCGAGAGCGACATGCTCCTCATGCCCGACCCCGGCTCGGCGGTCCTCGACCCGTTCGCCGAGCGGCCGACGCTCTCGCTCATCTGCGAGGTCGCCGACCCCACCACGAGACAGGCGTACGGGCGCGACCCGCGCCGGATCGCCCGTCGAGCCGAGGAGTATCTGCGCGAGACCGGGATCGCCGACACCGCGTACTTCGGCCCGGAATGCGAGTTCTTCGTCTTCGACGAGGTCTGCTACGAGCTCGGCGAGAACCGCGCGAGCTACCTCGTCGACTCGGCCGAGGGGCATTGGAACTCCGGGAAGCCGGGCCTCGCCTACACGATCCGGGCAAAGGAGGGCTACTTCCCGCCCGCTCCGCACGACACCCTTTCGAACCTCCGCACTGAGATGGTGCTGACGCTCGAACGGCTCGGGATCCCGTGCGAGTTCCACCACCACGAGGTCGCGTCGGCCGGCCAGTGCGAGATTGACCTCCGGTACCAGACGCTGACGCGCATGGCCGACCAGGTCATGACGTACAAGTACGTCGTCCGCAACGTCGCCCGGGCGGCGGGGAAGACGGTGACGTTCATGCCGAAGCCGGTCTTCGCGGACAACGGCTCGGGGATGCACACGCACCAGTCCCTCTGGAAGGAGGGGACGCCGCTCATGGCCGACAAGTCGGGCTACGCGGGTCTCTCCAAGCTCGCCCGCTGCTACATCGGCGGCCTGCTGGCACACGCGCCCGCCTTGCTGGCGTTCTGCGCCCCCACGACGAACTCGTACCGGCGGCTCGTCCCGGGCTTCGAGGCTCCGGTCAACCTCGTGTACTCGCAGAGGAATCGCTCTGCCGCGATCCGGATCCCGATGTACTCGGGGTCGCCGAAGGCGAAGCGGGTCGAGTTCCGCTGCCCCGACGCGACAGCGAACCCGTACCTCGCCTTCGCCGCGATGCTGATGGCGGGGATCGACGGGATCCGGAACGAGCTCGATCCGGGGAGCCCGGCGGACTACGACGTGTTCGAGCAGTCGAACGGCCGCATCCCGCAGGTGCCGGGCTCGCTGGCGGAGGCGCTCGACGCGCTCGAGCATGACCGTGACTTCCTCCTCGCCGGCGGCGTCTTCAGCGAGGACCTGCTCGAGACGTGGATTGACTACAAGCGGGAGAATGAGGTCGACTTCGTACGGCTGCGGCCCCACCCCGCCGAGTTCGCTCTCTACTACGACGCGTGACGGAACGAGGGAGGGGG
>DASZKB010000090.1:0-5629 GCA_035947475.1 Gaiellaceae bacterium
ACCGTCCAGGTGCCGGTGCGGATGGACGACGGCAGCCTCCAGGTGCTGACGGGCTACCGCGTCCAGCACAACGCCGCCCGCGGTCCCTACAAGGGCGGCGTCCGCTTCCACCCGGAGGCCGATATCGACGAGGTGCGCGCGCTCGCGTCGCTCATGACGTGGAAGACGGCCGTCGTCGACATCCCGTTCGGGGGCGCGAAAGGCGGCGTCCAGTGCGACCCGACCGGCATGAGCGTGGCGGAGAAGCAGCGCCTCACCCGCCGCTTCACGCAGCAGATCAGCTACGTGCTCGGGATCAACCGCGACATCCCGGCCCCCGACGTCAACACCGACGCGCAGACGATGGGCTGGATGATGGATGCGTACTCGTCGCGCTACGGCTACACGCCCGCGATCGTGACCGGGAAGCCCGTTGCGCTCGGCGGCTCGCTCGGGCGCGACGCCGCCACGGGGCGGGGCGTCGTCTACTGCCTCGAGGAGGCCGCGAGGGACCTCGGGATCGACCTCGAGGGTGCGACGGTGGCCATCCAGGGCTTCGGCAACGTCGGCTCGTGGGCGGCGCGGTTGATCGGCGACCTCGGCTGCAGCGTCGTCGCCGTCTCCGACGTCAAGGGCGGCGTCTATCGAAGCGACGGGCTCGACGTCAAGGCGGTCTACGACCACGCCGGCGAGAGCGGCTCGGTGGTCGACGCTCCGGGGACGGAGGCGATCTCGAACGAGGAGCTCCTCGAGCTCGACGTCGACGTCCTCATCCCCGCCGCCCTCGACCGCGTCGTCAACGAGCGGAACGCCGACCGCGTGAGCGCCCGCGTGATCGTCGAGGCCGCGAACCACCCCGTCACGCCGGCGGCCGACGAGATCCTCCACCGGAACGGCAAGGTCGTGATCCCGGACATCCTCGCGAACGCCGGCGGCGTGACCGTCTCGTACTTCGAGTGGGTCCAGAACATCCAGCAGTTCCGCTGGGACGAGGAACGCGTGAACGAGGAGCTCCGGAAGACGATGGCGCGCGCGTGGAAGAACGTGCACGGGCGCGCGACCGTCGACGGCATTCCGCTTCGGCTCGCCGCCTTCGCGATCGCGGTCGAGAAGGTCGACGAGGCCGACCGCCTGCGCGGCTACGTCTGAGCGAACGCCTGGAGGAGGCGGCGGGAGACCGCGCCCGTCTCCGAGATGGTGATCTCGACCGCGTGGAAGAGGGCCCCTCGGTCCTCCGGGCGCCCCGGCCCCTCGGTGCAGACGCCTCGGAAGTGCGAACACAGCCCGGTGCCGCCGCCGCCCGACATGATGAACCGGACGCCGTCGTGCACGTGGTCGTCGAACGCGAGGCCGTGCGCGCAACAGACGAGCTTCGCGTCGTGCCTTCGCAGGATCGCGAGGAACTCGGTCTCCCGCTGCTTGAAGCCCCACTCCGGGTGCGGCGCGAAGTGGCCGTCCAGGTGCGGCGGCATGTGCATGAGGACGACGCGGTGCGGCTCGGCGGCCGCGGCCAGCGCCCGCTCGAGGAACTCGAGATCCTCGTCTCTCGGCCCCTCCGCCCCCTCGGGACTGTCGGCGCCCGGGATGTCGATGCGACCGGGGATGCCGCCCTCCGCGTGGATCGCGACGAAGCGGGTGTGCCCGTAGGCGAACTCGAAATTCATCGGCCCGTGAACCCGCGCGAACGCCTCCGGGCCGCTCGGGTCGTCGAGGTCGTGGTTCCCGACCACGCAGACATCCGGAACCGGAAGCGTTTCAACGACCCGGAGGTAGTGCTCGTGACGCGCCATCGTCCCGGGGCCGGCGAAGTCGCCGAGGTTGGCGAAGAAGAGCGCCGGCGGGTCGAGCGCCCCCACCTGGGAGACGAGCTGCGCGAAGATCGCCTCCGCGGTCGGGTCCGGCCAGGCGCCCGAGTCGCCCGCGACGACGAAGCGAAACGGGTAGCGGACAGGGGTCCCCTCGATGCGCTCCACCATCCGCAGGTTCCTTTCGCCGTCCGCCACGATCTGCAGCGTACGATGACTCCGTGCCCTGGTGGACGGCCGCCGCCCTCGCGCTCTTCGCCGGCGCCTTCCTCGTAGCGGCGATCGTCGTCGCCGTGCTCGTCACGAAGACGCTCCGCGAGGTCGCCCGAACACGCGTCGCCGTCACGGGCGCGCTCGAGGATCTCGCCTCGGCGGTCGACCGGCTCGACCAGCGCCTCGGGCGCGTGAGCGAGCGAAGCGCCGAGGTCGAGCGGCACGTGGAGGCGCTGAACCGCTCGCTCGAGAAGCTCTCCGCCCTCAAGTGGGCACTCGGCGACGCGGGCCGCACGTACCGCCGCCTCCGTGGCGCCGTCCCGCGCAAGTGACGCGCGTCGCCGTCGTCGACCTGGGCACGAACACGACGCGCCTCCTCGTCGCCGACGTCGACGACGACCGCGTCCACGAGCTCGTGCGCCGGACGACGATCACGCGCCTCGGCGAGGGCGTCGACGAGCGGCGCCGCCTCCTCCCCGTCCCGATCGCCCGGGTTCGCAACTGTCTCTCCGAGTACCGGCGCGAGCTCGAGGCGCTGGGCGCCGAGCGGACGCTCGCGATCGCGACGAGCGCCGTCCGCGACGCCGAGAACGGCGAGGCGTTCCTCGGCGAGATCGAGTGGAGCTACGGGTTCGAGACGCGGCTCCTCTCCGGCCACGAGGAGGCGCTCCTTACCTTCCGCGGGGTCACGACCGCCCGCGCGCTCGGCGGACGCGCGCTCATCGTCGATCTCGGGGGCGGCTCGACGGAGCTGGTCGTCGGCGGCCCCGACGCGGTCGAGTTCCACGAGTCGATCGACATGGGGAGCGTCCGCATGACCGAACGCTTCCTGCCGTCGGATCCGCCCACTCGAGCCGAGCTCTCGGGCTGCGCCGCCGCGGTGCGGTCGCTCCTCGCTGAGCGCGTTCCCGACGAGCTTCGCGACTCCCTCGAGACAGCGATCGGCGTCGCCGGCACGGTCACGACGCTCGCCGCCCTCGATCTCGGCCTCGAGGAGTACGACTCCGACCGCGTGCACGGGCACCGCATCTCTACCGACGGCGTCGAAGCGCAGCTTCGCCGCCTCGCGTCGGTCCCGCTCGCCGAGCGGCGGCGGATCCCGGCGCTCGAGGCGGAGCGCGCTCCCGTGATCGTCGCGGGCGCCGTGATCGTCCGCGAGGTGCTCGCGCACTTCGGGCTGGCCGGAATCGAGGCAAGCGAGCGGGACATCATGGACGGCGCAGCGCTCGCCGCCGCCGCGCTTCCCGCGCCGATTGAAGGGAACGCTCCCCCCGGCGCCTACACCTGCTGTTAGATCGCGCCGAGCGGCTCGTCGTCGGGCGGCTCGGGCGGCTCGTCCTCGGCGAGCCGGCGCTGCACCACGCTCCGGACAAGGACGCCGACGAGGCGGCCGTCCTCCGTGACCGGGACGCGCTCGAGATCGCGCTCCTCGAGAGTGCGAAACGCCTCGTCGAGCGGCATGGAGGCGTCGAGCGCGAAGATCGGCGGCTCGGCGATCTCCTTCAGGGGCGTCGCGCGCGGATCGCGGCCGGTCGCGACCACCTCGCGGACGAGCGTCTTCCGCGTGATCACGCCGAGGAGCTGGCCGGCTTCGCAGACGAAGACGGCGCGCACCTCCGGCTTGGCGAGGCGCTCGCCGGCCTCCTGGGCGGCTGCCGTGCCCTCGAGGGTGAGCGGCTCCGTGACCATCGCGTCGCGGACGAGCGTCGTCACGGGTAGAGCCCCCTCGCCTGGAGAGCCGAGGCGACCTCGCGCACGGACGCGACAAGAGCGGCTCGACGAAGCGAGAGGGCCTCGCTCTCAGAGAGCGCCCAGACGCGCGCGACGGCGTCGCTCATGAGCTTGGACAGCCGCTTCCTGATCTCGGCTGATCCCCAGAAGAGGCGCTGGATGTCCTGCACCCACTCGAAGTAGGAGACGGCCACCCCGCCCCCGTTCGTGAGGACGTCGGGGAGGACGACGATCCCGCGCTCGGCGAGGATCTCGTCCGCCTCGAGCGTCGTCGGGCCGTTCGCTCCCTCCGCGATCAGGCGGGCGGCCACGCGCGCGGCGTTCGCGGCGGTGACCTGCTTCTCCGTCGCGGCAAGGACCAGCACGTCGCACGGAAGCTCGAGGAGCTCGGCGTTCGTGAGCGCCGAGGCGCGGGGGTAGTCCGAGCTCGAGCCGTGCTCGGCGCGCCAGCGGTCGAGGTCGTCGAGGTCTAGGCGGTCAGGGTCGTAGACGCCCCCGGCGATATCCGAGACGGCGACGACGCGCGAGCCGCGGCGGGCGAGCTCGCGGGCGGCGACCGCCCCCACCTTGCCGTAGCCCTGGACGACGCACGCAGCGCCGTCGAGGCTCCAGCCGAGGCGGCGAACGGCCTCCTCGACGACGATCACGACCCCGATCCCGGTCGACTCGGGCCGAAGGACGGATCCGCCGACGGAGAGCGGCTTCCCCGTCACGATCTCGGGCACGGCGTAGCCGACCTGCATGGAGTAGGTGTCCATCATCCAGGCCATCGTCTGCTCGTCGGTCGCGATGTCGGGCGCCGGGATGTCACGCTGCGGCCCGATGACGGGGAGGAGCTCGGCGGTGAAGCGGCGTGTGAGGCGCTCTCGCTCCTTCGGGGAGAGCGCACGCGGGTTGCAGCGCACCCCGCCCTTCGCCCCGCCGTACGGAAGGCCGAGGAGGGCGCACTTCCACGTCATCCACATCGCGAGCGCGGCACACTCCCCGAGCGTGACAGCCTCGTCGTAGCGCATGCCGCCCTTCGTCGGCCCGAGCACACTCGAGTGCTGGACTCGATACCCAGGGAAGACGGCAAGCGAGCCGTCGTCGAGTGAGATCGGGATCGAGACCGCGAGCGCGCGCTCCGGGTAGCGGAGCTTTTCGGCAGCCTTCGCGTCGACGCCGGCCGCGTCGATGACCTGATCGAGCTGGCCGAGCGCCTGGCGGTAGAGCGGGTCGTCGAGCTCGGGTGGAAGGTCGCCGCGCGTCTGCGTGACCGGGTGCACTTCCGCCACGAGGCCAGTCTAATTCGGCGTTCCGGCGGCCTCGCGCTCGACGAAGAGGGTGAGACCGTCCAGTGCGACGATTCGGACCGTGTCGCCCGGGTCGGCGCCGTCGCTGCAGCGGGCCTGCCAGAGCTCGCCCTGAACGCGCACCTGCCCGCTCGGCCGGCACGGCGTGACGACGACGGCGCGCGCGCCGACGAGCGTCTCGGCGCCGACCTGGATGGAGTACCGCTTCGAGAGCCAGACCCAGAAGAAGATCTCGGCCACCTCGACGACCGCCGCCGCGGCCACGGCCGCAACGCCCCAGCCGAACGGCAGGACGAAGACGGCGAGGAGAACGGCGCCGATCAGGAGCATTGCCCGGCGCCCGTGACCGCCTCGCAGACGAACGCGGTCGGCTCGCGGCTCGTCTCGGCGCGATAGCGCGCGCAGGCCTCGGCGGCGACGCGCTCGGCGTCCGGACGCGCTACGAGCGCGACGACGCAGCCGCCGAACCCCGCGCCGGTCAGCCTCGCGCCGAGCGCACCTGCGGCGACGAGCGCGCGGACGAGCGCGTCGAGCTCCGGGGTCGACACCCCGTAGTCGTCGCGGAGGCTCGCGTGGCTCGCGGCGAAGAGCGCCCCGAGAGCGTCGGCG
>DASZKB010000091.1:0-1787 GCA_035947475.1 Gaiellaceae bacterium
CCGACGGTCGAGCGGGGGGTGCGGCTCTCGAAGCTCATCGACGAGCTTTCTCCAAGTGATCAAGAATCAGCCTGACCTCTTGAAGGTCCGGGACGCCATTCGCGCTCACGAGCGCTTCCTCGTCACGACGCACGAGAACCCTGACGGCGACTCGCTCGGGTCGATCCTCGCTACGAAGGTCGCCCTCGAGCGCCTCGGCAAGGACGTCGTCATGTACCTCGCGGGACGGACGCCGCTCCCGCGGGAGTACGAGTTCATGCCGCTCGAAGACCTGCGTAGGCGAACGCCGCCCGACGACGCCCACGAGCGCCTCCTGCTCGCGCTCGACTGCGCCAACGCGCGCCGGATGGGGCCGGATTCCGAGCTTCTCGACCGCGCGCCGCTGGTCGTGAACGTCGACCACCATCACGACAACACGCGCTTCGGCGATCTCAACCTGATCGTGCCGGAGGCATCGTCGACCGGTGAGATCCTGTACGAGCTCTTCGACGCGCTCGGAGCGGAGATGACGCCCGAGATCGCCGAGGCGCTCTACATCGCCCTCGTGACCGATACGGGGCGCTTCATGTACGCGAACACGACGCCGAAGGCGCTCCGGCTCGCCGCGAAGCTCGTCGAGGCGGGCGCGGACGTCCAGCGGGTCTTCCAAGGCGTCTACGAGAACGTGGCGTTCGCGAAGCTCAAGCTCCTTGCGCGAGCGCTCGACCACGCGCGGGTCTACGAGGGCGGCCGGCTCATCATCTCGCACCTCGAGCGCCGCGACTTCGAGGCAGCGGGGGCGGCCGAGCCCTTCTCGGAGGGGATCATCGACTACCTGCGCGCGGTCGAGGGAGCCGACGTGGCCGCTTTGATCCGCGAGCCGCCGTCGCCGAACGGGCCGACCCGGCGCGTCAGCCTGCGCACGCGTGACGAGTACCTCGACGTCTCGCGGATCGCGCGGAAGAGCGGCGGCGGAGGCCACAAGCAGGCGGCCGGGTTCTCGAGCGAGGCGTCGCTCGACGAGATCACCGAGTTCATCCGCCGCGAGTTTCGCGCCCAGTCGCCCGCCAGATAGCCGGTTGGCCGCCAACGGCCTCGTTCTCGTGGACAAGCCGGCGGGGCCCTCGTCGTTCGCCGTCGTCAGGGACCTCCGCGCGCGCCACGGCGTCAAGGCCGGCCATGCCGGCACGCTCGATCCCTTCGCGAGCGGCCTCCTCCTCTGCCTGCTCGGGCCTTCGACTCGCCTCGCCCGCTACCTCGTCGGGCTCGACAAGCGCTACGTGACCGAGATCCGCCTCGGCCTGCGGACGACGACCGGAGACGGCGAGGGCGACGTCATCGAAGAGACGCCGGTCGCGACGCCCGACCGGATCGAAGCGCTCCAGGGCGAGGTCGAGCTTCCCGTCCCCGCCGCATCGGCGGTGAAGATCGGAGGCGAGCGCGCGTACAAGCTTCACCGGCGGGGAGTCACGGTCGAGATGCCGGTGCGCCGCTCGACGGTCTACGCTGTCCGCGTCCGGCGCTACGCGCCTCCGCTCGTCGAGGTCGAGCTGCGCGTCTCGAGCGGCACGTACGTCCGGGCGATCGCCGACGCTCTCGGAGGCCATTGCCGCACGCTCCGCCGCAGGGCGGTCGGCCCGTTCGACGTCGACGACGCCGATGAAGAGCGCGTGCTGCCGCCCCTCGCAGCGCTTCCGCACCTCCCGGAGCGGGAGCTGAGCGCCGAAGAGGCGGCGCTCGTCCGGAGTGGGCGGCCGCTCTCCGGCGGCGGCGAGGGGCCGGTCGCGCTCTGGGCGGACGGCGGCCTC
>DASZKB010000092.1:0-4471 GCA_035947475.1 Gaiellaceae bacterium
ATGGGGCGGCCGCTGTACGGGTACGTCGCCGAGGGCTACTGGCAGGACATCGGCAACCTCGAGCAGTTCCGCCAGGCGAACTTCGACGCGCTCGACGAGCGCGTCTCGCTCGACGTCCCCGGGATCCGCCTGCGCGGGAACTTTTGGCTAGTCGAAGGGGTCGAGTTGGACGACCTCGACGCGATCGAGGGGCCCGCGTTCATCGGCAACTACTGCCGCGTCGCGCCGCATGCTCGGGTCGGCCCCTACTCCGTGCTCGCGAACAACGTCACGGTCCGCGAGCACGCGAGCACGACGCGCTCGGTGATCGACAGCGCTACCTACATCGGCACGAGCGCCCTCATCGAGGGCGCGATCGTTGGCAAGAGATGCGACATCCGAGCCCACGCGCGCGTGCAGGAGGGCGCGGCCGTCGGGGACGAGTCGTCGATCGGCGCGCAGAGCGTCGTCCTCCCCGGGGTGCGCATCTACCCGTTCAAGGAGATCGAGTCGGGGGCGCACGTCGACCGGAACCTCATCTGGGAATCGCGCTTCTCCTCGACGATCTTCGGCCGGGAAGGCGTCTCTGGCCTCATCAACGTCGACCTGACGCCCGAGACGGCGCTTCGCTTCGGCCTGGCGCTCGGTACTGCGCTCGAGCGCGGCGCGCGGGTGGTGACGAGCCGCGCGGCGCCGCCGTCGTGCCGCCTGCTTCGGCGCGCCGTCCTCGCGGGCATCAACGCCACCGGTGTTCACGTCGCCGACCTTCGGGTCATGCCGGCGGCCGTCAACCGCCATCTCCTGAAGACGGAGGGCTACGAAGCGGGCGTCCACGTCCGCCCGAGCGCGCTCGATCCGGAGGCGGTCGAGATCCAGATCTTCGAGCCGCCCGGCGTTCAGGCCTCGGATTCCTTCGTGAAGGACATCGAGAAGCACTTCTCGCGGCAGGAGCTCCGCCGGGCAGCCTGGAACGAGGTCGGGGAGATCGCCTTCCCGGCGCGCGCAGCGGAGACCTACGCGCAGGATCTCCTCCGCACGCTCGACGTGGAGGCGATTCGAGCGCGCCGCTTCCGGATCGTGGTGGACTACTCGTTCTCGGCCGCCTCGCTCGTTCTCCCGCTCGTGCTCGGGGCGCTCGACGTCGAGGCGATCGCGGCCCACGCGTACCTCCGCGAGCGAGAGACGGCGACGGCGACGGCGACCCTTCGGGAGGCCCTCGGCCGGGCCAAGCGGCTCGTGAGCGCGGTCGGCGCCGAGTTCGGGGTGGTCCTCGACAACGCGGGGGAACGCATCTACCTCGTCGACGAGCAGGCCCGCGAGGTGGCCGTCGAGCAGGAGCTCCTTCTCTTCCTGACCCTGATCGCCGGCGACGGACGCAAGGACGGCGGCAAGCTCGCCTTCCCCATCACGGCCACCAGCCTCGTCGACCGTATCGCGGAAGGGAGCGGGCTCGAGGTCGAGCGCACGCCCGCGTCCCTCGCCGCGCTCACGCGCGCGGCGGCGGGAGGGGACGTCGTGTTCGCCGGGTCGGCCGCGGGTGGGTTCGTCTTCCCGGACTTCCTGCCCGCCTATGACGGGATGGCGAGCCTGTGCAAGCTTCTCGAGCTCCTGGCACCCGTCCGCCGGCCGCTCTCCGAGCTCGTCGCCGACCTTCCGCAGTCGACCGTCGTGCACCGCCGCGTCCGCTGTCCTTGGGCCCGCAAGGGCACCGTCATGCGCGTGGTCACGGAGCGGATGAAGGGGAGGGACGTGGACCTTCTCGACGGCATCAAGGTCTTCAGCGACGGCGGGTGGGCGCAGGTCCTCCCTGATCCCGACGAGCCCGTCGTGCACGTCTACGCCGAGGCGGACACGGAGGAGGCGGCCGCGAAGCTGGGCGAGACCTTCGTGACGCTCGTCGAGGAAGCGATCGCGAGCGCGGACGACGGTGGTAGGGGGGCGGCTCTCAACCCTCAAGTCGAGGTTGAAGGAACCCGCAGCGACTGATTTACTTCACGCCCGTGGAACCGCTCCCTGATCTCAAAGCCCTCTCCGACCAGGAGCTTCGCGACCTCATCCGCGACCTCGTCCGCGAGGAGCGCGAAGTCTCGTACAGGCGCAGGCTCCTCCACGGGAAGATCGACATCCTCCGCGCCGAGCTCGTCGCGCGGCTCCAGAAGCAGGTTGGGGAGGGGGAGAGCCCGCTGACCGAGGTCGACGTCGACAAGTTGACGGAGATCCTCGCGTCGAAGGCGCCGCCGCCCAGCGAGGAGGACCTCGCGCGTCTCGGCGGGCAGTAGTTCGTGTCGCACGTCCACTGCCCCGAGTGCGGCTTCCAGAATCCCGAGTCCGCTAACTACTGCGCGCGGTGCGGCGCGCTCCTCATCCGCGACGAGGGCGGACCGCACACGACGATGGCGCTGACGCCCGAGGAGCTCGCCGACGAGGACGGCGCCCTTCCGGAGCTCGCCATCGAGGCGACCGCGCTCGTCGTCCGCTCGGGTGGAGGGCGAGCGGGCGAGACGTTCACGCTCGAGCAGGACAACGTCGTCGTCGGCCGGTCGCCGGAGTGCGAGATCTTCCTCGACGACGTCACGGTCTCGCGACGCCACGCCGTCCTCGCGCGACGCGACGACGGCTTCTACATCAACGACCTCGGCAGCCTGAACGGGACGTACGTGAACCGGCGCCGCGTCGAGTCGGCGAAGCTCTCCGACGGCGACGACGTCCAGATCGGGAAGTACCGCCTCACCTTCCTGGAGCGCTAGGCCATGGCAACGGTCACGGACGAGGTCGGCGAGCGCCCGCTCACGATCGGGAGCGTCTGCCGTCGCCTCAAGGACGAGTTTCCGGACATCTCGATCTCGAAGATCCGGTTCCTCGAGGACCAGGGGCTCCTGCGGCCGCGGCGCACGCAGAGCGGCTACCGGCTCTTCACCGAGGACGATGTCGACCGCCTGCGCACGATCCTCCGTCTTCAGCGCGACGAGTTCCTTCCGCTCCGCGTCATCCGCCAGGAGCTCGCGGCACCATCGGCGCGGCGCGGGGCGCGCAAGCGCTCGGCGGCCGGGCTTCGAGAGGCGGAGCGCGAGCTCGACGTCTCCGCTTTATGCGAGCAGTCCGGCGCCGAGCCGGACTTCGTTCGCGAGCTCGAGGCGTACGGGCTCGTCGAGCCGCGCGAGGACGGGGGAGAGAAGCGCTACGGCGAGGACGACGTCGACGTCGTGGCGGCCTGCGTTCGCCTGAGTCGCTACGGGATCGCACCGCGGAACCTCCGCGTCTTCCGGACGGGCGCCGACCGCGCCGCCGGCCTTCTCGAGCAGCTCGTGGCGCCGGCCCTCCGCTCGCGAAACGAGGATCGTCGCCAGGCCGGTCTCGAGGACCTCGAGACGCTCGCGGCGCTCGCCCACGAGCTCTCGCAGCATCTCTTCTGGCGCGCTGTCCGCTCGCTCGCGGCGCGGTAGCCGTTACGCTCGCGCCGTGGCCGCCGATCTCGCCTCGAAGATCCGCGACATCCCCGATTTCCCGAAGCGGGGGATCGTCTTCAAGGACATCATGCCGCTCCTTGCCGACCCGGCGACGCTCCGAAACGCCGTCGACGAGCTCGCCGCCTGGGCAGAGCCGCGGCGTCCCGACCTCGTCCTGGGCGCGGAGGCGCGCGGCTTCATCACGGGCGGGGCGCTCGCCTACCGGCTGGGGTGCGGGTTCATCGCCGCGCGGAAGCCCGGGAAGCTTCCGTGGCGGACGATCAGCGTCAAGTACGCGCTCGAGTACGGGTTCGACGCCCTCGAGCTCCACGCGGACGCGATCCGAAGCGGCGCGCGCGTGCTCGTACACGACGATCTCCTCGCGACCGGCGGGACCGCCAAGGCGAAGACCGACCTCGTCGAGCAGCTGGGCGGCGAGGTCGTCGGGGTCGCCTTCATCATCGAGCTCGAGTTTCTGAAAGGCCGGGACACGCTCGCCGGCTACGACGTCTTCTCGCTGATTCAGTATTAGGCGTCCACGGTCGATAGACGCCGAGAGATGTACGACGGGCTCACCGGGCGCTACACGTTCTCGTGCCCGCACGACGGCGAGGCGCGCGTGCCGCTCTCGGCTTTTCGGACGCTCGAGCGCTTGCCCGGCGCCGGCCATCCCGCCGTCTACAAGGTCGCGTTCGCCTGCGGGTGCGGCGAGGAGCACGAAGCGCTTCTCACTCATGAGGCGCTCGACTGGACGCCACTCGCCGCCTCCGACGCGAGCTTCTTCAACGTCATGACGTCGCGCTTCGAGCCCGTCGTCGACGAGCTTCTCGACCGCGCGGCGGCGCTGATTCGCGCGGGGGTCTGGCCGTGGAGCTTCTTCTGCTACCCGGAGGGCGGAGCGCGGCCGGCGTTCCCATCGGCGTTCAGGCTGCTCGCGGCGGGCGGGGACCAGGTCGGCGTGGCGGTCCGCTGCCCGTCGTGCGAGGCGACGTCCGTGAACTTCGTCAGTCGTCGGCACGTCGACGAGCCGTTCTTCCACGACCGGC
>DASZKB010000093.1:0-10063 GCA_035947475.1 Gaiellaceae bacterium
GCGCGGCGGGAGGCACGGGCGCTGTAGCGGACCGCCAAGCGCGCGACGATCCCGTCCGCTCGCCCACCGAGCAGATCTGTGCCGCAGAAGGAGACGACGACGGGGCGGTCGCGAACCGCCCGGGTCACGGCGTCCGCCATGACGCCGCCGTACATGACGTGGACGAGGTCGGGCTCGAGCTCGGAGACGAGCTCCTTCACCTTCTCGGCGAGACCCCGGTAGACGTTCCGCCCGTGCTCCGGGCGGTCGAGGTGGAAGACGTCGACGTCCACGCCGGCGGCGCGGAGGCTCTCGACCTGGGCGGCGACGAACGCGCCGGCGTACGGAACGGCCTCGGTCGGATACATGTTCGTGACGACGAGAACGTGCACGGTCAGCGATCCTTCGCTCGCCCGGCGAGAACCGGGGCGCCGCCCGCGATCGTGCGCAGGCGCCGAACCGTCGGCGAGACCTTCACCCGGAAACGACTGAGGGAGTCGGCTCGGTAGATCCCCACCCGCGGCCACGCGAGCGGCTCGGGTCGACTGAGGATCTCTGTCGCCGCGGCCTTGTAGCCCGCTTCGCCGGCTCGCGTCGCCACCCGCGCGTCGAAGTCGCCGTATGGGTAGGCGAGTGACGAGCACGGAAGGCCGAGCGCCCGCTCGCACGCCTCGCGCGACTCGCGAAGCTCGCGCGCGAGCTCGTCGTCGCCGAGGCTGGTGAGGCGGGGGTGCGTCCGCGTATGCGAGCCGATCTCCCAGCCCGAGTCGGCGAGCTCGGCGAGCTGGGGCCACGTCATGCCGCGGAGCTCGTGCTCGTGGGGCCCGCCTCGCCAGTCCTTGCTCCGCGGCCAGTGGAGCGGGCGCCCCGAATCGGCGAAGTCGGTGACCACGAAGACGGTCCCGGGCAGGCCGAGGGAGGCGAGGATCGGACGCGCGAGCTCGAAGACCGAGAGGTACGCGTCGTCGAAGGTCACGACCAGCGTTCGCCCCGGCCGGCTCGAGGTAACGGCGTCGGAGAACGTCGCGCCGGTGTATCCGCGCGCGACGAGCCACTCGAGCTGCTCGCGGAGCTGCGCGGGCGTCACAGCGAGCGCCGCCGGCCACGCCTCGCTCACGGCGTGGTACTCGAGCACGAGGACGGAGTCGGAGTACCCGTTGCGCGTCATCGTCAACGTACGCCCTCGCCGGGCGAAGCAAAACCGCCGATCACGCCGATCGCATCAGACACCGCGCCGCAAACCGTACTGCCCGAGACCCCGTTTCAGAGCGTAGAGCGCGGACGTGACTCCGTCAATCGGGTGACGGGAGGAGGCGGCGAGAGCCTGCTCTCGCCGGCCGTCTTCTCACCTCCGCGATCAGGTCGCTCCAGAGGTCGCCGACGGCGGCCAGGGAGTGCGCGTCCTCGACGTAGGCGCGGACGCGCTCGGCCCACCCCTCGCGATCGGCCCGTCCTTCCCAGAGGTCGCGAGCGCCCGCGACGAAGCGATCCCACGAGCCTTGCGCGGCGATGCCCAGCGCGTGCCGAGCGACGACGTCGTCGGGGTCGAACCGAAGTGTCAAGACAGGGACGCCGCGGGCCCACGCCTCGAGAAACGTGTTCGGCATTCCCTCGAGGACGGACGTGTTGACGACGGCGACCGCGGAAGAGATGAGGGTTGAAAGCCGGTCGTGCGGCATGGGGTCGAGAAGCTCCAGGTTCGGAAGGTCCCGAGCCGCGGCCTGCACGTCGTCGAGCTCGCGGGAGCTTCGCCCCTCCGGGACCGGGATCATGAGGAAACGCGCCTCGGGCAGCGCCCGCGCGAGCGCGACGTAGCGCATCGGCTCCTTCTGCGCGACGCAGCGCCCGTACCACAGGAACGCCTCGGCCCTCGATCCCTCCTCGGCCGGCGCGGCAGCCGCGGGCTCGGCGAAGCTCGGTATCTGCACGACCCGGCGCAGCGCCGGGAACCTCTTTCGCGCGAGCGCGATCTGGTCCTGGGACTGGACGACGACCGCGTCCGCGAGCCGGACACCGAGCCCGTAGAGGAACCTGTTCCGCGGGCTCGACATCTTCTCGAGCGTGAAGTCGGAGATGTTCGAGCTCGAGAAGACGAAGGCGCGCCGACGGAGCTTGCAGAACGCGGCCGCGACTCCGACGAGAGGGCTCGCCGTCCGCGCCACTACGACGTCCGCGTCCGCGTCCCTGAGTGCGCGCCACGTCGCGCGCGCCTCGAGGGCGCTCCCGAACCTGCGGTCGCCCGCGTACGGGTCACGGTGAACGAGCGTGAGCGGGTACGCGAGCGCCACGGGGTCGCGAGGCGGGTAGATCACATGCGCGACGCGATGGCCCCGCTCGGCGAGCGCTCGCGCGAGAAGCGTCATCTGCCGCTCGGCGCCGCCGGCGCGGCCGTGGGAGCGGTCGTAGAACCCGGCCGTCCCCGACGACGTCGTGTAGATCGCGACTTCGTGGCGCACAACCTGAGGATGGCACATGCGGATCGACGCGGTGCCGCGGCCGCGAGGCGTACTAGTATCGCCGTGATGCGCGGGCGCTCCACCGGTCTCTGCGGGCGCGACGGCGCGCCCGTGGTCACGGAGGCCCCGGCGTGAGCCGGCTCGTGGTCGTGACGGGCGGAGGGGGTTTCATCGGCGGGAACCTCGTGCGCGCCCTCCTCGACCGGGGCGACCGCGTCCGGGTCCTCGACAACTTCTCGACCGGAAACCGCGGCAACCTCGCCGGCCTCGAGGAAGACATCGAGCTCGTCGAAGGCGAGCTCAGGAGCTATGAGCGCGTCCACGCCGCGATCCGGCAAGCCGAGATCGTCTTCCACCAAGGGGCGCTTCCATCCGTCCCGCGCTCGGTCCAGGACCCGCTCACGACGAGCGCGGTCAACGTCGAGGGGACGCTCAACGTGCTTCTCGCCGCCAGGGACGAAGGCGTGCGGCGCATCATCTTCGCCTCCTCGTCGTCGGTGTACGGGAGCTCGGGGACGCTCCCGCGCGTCGAGACCGACCACGTCGACCCGATCGCGCCGTACGCGGTCTCGAAGCTCGCCGCCGAGAGGTACTGCGTCAGCTTCAGCCGCGTCTACCCGCAGCTCGAGACGGTGTGCCTTCGCTACTTCAACGTCTTCGGCCCCGGCCAGGACCCGCGCTCGCAGTACGCCGCCGTGGTACCCAGGTTCATCACCGCCGCCGGCCAGGGGCGGCCGCTCTCCATCTACGGGGATGGAGAGCAGTCGCGGGACTTCACGTTCGTGTCGAACGTCGTCGAGGCGAACCTGCTCGCGGCGGACGCGGCGGAAGCGAACGGAGCGGTGCTCAACGTGGCGACGGGCGATCCCGTGAGCGTGAACGGGCTCGCCGACCTCGTGGGCGAGCTGACCGGCCGGCCGATCGAGCGCGAGTACCTCCCGACCCGGGCGGGAGACGTGCGCGACTCGTGGGCCGACATCGGGGCGGCCAAGCGCGTGCTCGGGTACGACCCGCGGGTCGACCTCCGCGAGGGTTTGCTGCGAACGATCGACGCGCTGGTCGGCTCGACGGCGTAACGCGCGCTCCACGCGCACGCGTTGGCTGCGGGCGCAGGATTCAACTACTCTTCGATCGGCGAGCGGACGCTGCGGCACGCCGCGCCGGCGTCCCTCGATTGCGGTCCTGATGGCGACTTCGCTCTACGCTCCTACCGTCCCGCGCCGACGCGTCCCCGGCGTCTCGGCGCGCCTCCCCGGGGGCTTCCTCGTCGCCGGAGTGATGCTTGTCGCGCTCGCCGTAGGGGTCACCGCCGCGTTCCAGCCGCACCTCGCCATCGCCGGCGTTCTTGGCCTCGCCCTCCTTCCGGTCGTTCTCGCGAGGCCGATCGTCGGGTTCGGCGCGCTGCTTTTCCTGAGCTTTCTCGAGGAGTACTCGGCGTTGACGGGCGCCCTGTCCCTGACCAAGATCCTCGGCGCGATCCTCGTGCTCGCCTGGGGCGTGGCCGTCGCCACCGCTCGCCGCTCCGACCGCGAGACGGACGGCTTGCTCAGCCGCGAACCGTTCCTCGCAGCTTCGCTGGTTGTCCTCGCCGGTTGGGCGGCGATGAGTCTCGTCTGGGCGGAGGCTCCGGAGCTCGCGCAGACCTCCGTCATGCGCTTCGCGCTCAACTTCACCCTCTTTCCGATCGCCCTCGTCGCGATCCGGACGCCTCGCCACGTCATGTGGTTCATCGCCGTCTTCGTCGCGGGTGCGTTCGCCTCCGTCGGCCTCGGACTCGCCGACGGGACGGTGGGTGATCCGGAGGCCGAGAACCGGCTCAAGGGCGCCGGCATCAACCCCAACCAGCTCGGGTCCTACTGCGTCGTCGTCGCGATCTTCGCGGCCACGCTGGCCGCCAGCCCGCGATGGTCGCTGGCCGCGCGCACCGCTGCGCTCGCCGTGGCCGGGTTCGCGGGCATCGCCGTGTTCATGACGCTTTCACGCGGCGCGCTCGTCGGGCTCGCGGCGGCGCTCGTCGTCGCGCCATTCGTGATCGGACGCCGGCGCCGCGCAGGCGCGGTGGTCATCGCCGTCGCCGCGGTTCTCGGCACGGTCGGCTGGTACGCGACCATCGCGCCCCCGGACGCCGCCCAGCGAATAACGAATCCCGATGAAGGAGGCGGGTCGGGAAGGGTCGATCTCTGGCGCGTCGGGTGGCGGATGGTCGAGGACAAGCCGGTATGGGGTGTCGGGGCGGGCAACTTCCCCGTCGCCGCGATCCATTACCTCCTCCGGCCGGGCCTCACCGAGCGCGACGAGATCATCGTCGATTACCGAAGGGTCGCCCACAACATCTACCTCACCGTGCTGTCAGAGCTCGGTGCGGTCGGCTTGCTGTTGTTCCTCGCGATCATCTTCCTCTCGCTTCGCGCCGCCCTCGACGCGGCCCGAACGTTTTCGGCGCGAGGGGACCCGGTCATGGAACTCGTCGCACGCGCCTTGTTCCTCGGCATCCTGAGCATGGCGGTCGTCGGCTTCTTCTCGTCCGCCCTCTACAGCAAGCAGTTCTGGTTCCTCCTGGCGAGCGGTCCCGCGCTCCGCGCGATCGCCGCGCGCCACGAGGCGACGCGCCCCGCGCCGTCAACCCGTTTATCGCCGGCGACGCGCGCGGCCGCTCACATCAACTAACTAGCTCGCGCGATCGGACGCACGGCGTTCCGGGCACGCCCGGCACGGCACGCGGGCCGATCAGTACACCGGGCGCGGCTTGCCGCCGATGACGATGAACCCCTCCGGAGTGATCCCGTACTCCATGAGAAGCTCGGCAAGCTCCGCAAGCTCCCGGGTGCGCGTCCGGCCGAGGCGGACGACGAGCACGACGCGCGCGACGCGGTTCACGACGGGTAGCCAGTCCGGCGAATCCATCAACGGAGGACCGTCGAAGATGAGCCAGCTCGCCTGCAGCCGCGTCTCGCGAATCACCCTGTCGGCATCCTCGGCGGAGACCGGTCTCGGCGAGTCACCGCCCGGCTCTCGCGTCAAGACTCGAAGACCCGCGAAACCGTCGACCCCCACGAGCGCGTCGTCGAGCTCGACGCGGCCGCTGAGGACGTCGGTCAGGCCATGCGTCGGTGTGAGCCCGAGGGTCTCTGCGAGGGCCGGTCGCCGCCAGTCGCCTTCGATGAGCGTGACCGGGTCGTTTCCGTTTCCGGAGGCGAGCGTCCCGGCGAGCAGGATCGACGTCGTCGTCTTTCCCTCGGTCGGCCCGGCGCCCGTCACGAAGATCGAGCGGTTCCCAGGGGCGGTCCGCGCCTCGAGCGTGCTCGCAAGTCGCTGGAACGCCTGCGCGGTGGTCGCGGGAACCGCATCCCGCCGCAACGGCGAGCGTCCGCGACGGCGCCAGCGCGGGATTCGGCCGAGGATCGGGATCCGGTACATCCGGAGGTCCTCTTCGCGCTCGATGCGCATGTCGAGCATCCGCGACCCCAGGACGACGCCGGAGCTCAGGATGAGCCCCGCGATCAACGCGGCTGCGATCGTGAGAAGCGGCCGAGGGGCAACGGGGCTCTCAGGAGCCGCCGCCTTCGTCTCGAGGTGCAGCGTCGGGTCCGGGAGGAGTCGCAGAGTTTCGAGGTCCCTCAGCCGCCCGGCGAGCGCTTCTCGCGAGCGCAGCTCGCCGCGCGGCACGCTCTCCAGCTGCCGGCGCAGCTGGGGAATCACGGAGTCGAGCAGGTTGTGCATGCGAGCGGTCCGCACGGCGATCGCCGTTTCCGCGAACACATTTGCGAGCCGCGCGGAGAACTCGGCGTCGTTGGCCCGCGCCGTCACGGTCACGATGCTGCTCTGAGCGACCGGCTCCGCCCTGACGTCCTTGAGGAGCGAACGCGCAGACCGCTCGACGCCGAGCCGCGCGCGAACGCGCTCGGCGACCACCGGCGTCGTGATGAGCTGCGAGATCGTCTCGGCGTCCCGCGTGGGATCGCCCGATTCCGTGACGAGGCCGAGCCCGAACAGCGTCTCCCTCGTGTCGGGGATCGGCGTGATGAGGAGGTCCGCCTCCGCCTCGTAGACCTTCGGGGTTTGCGCGACGACGAATACCGCGGTCCCGACCGTCAGCAGGATGATCGCGATGACGAGCTTGTATCGCGCCGCCAGGATGTCGAGGTAGAGGCGAAGTCCCTGGGTCGGAGGCGCCTCACCAATCCAGTCGGGGCGCGTGGGGGCGGGGCGCCCCGGCTCGACATCGTGTACTGGTAATCGAGTCGCCATACTCGTCAGAGACGCCCAAGCGTTCGCAAGCATGCGAGTTCGGGCGGCCGCAGGTTCCTTGCCATCGTCTGATGGTAGATGACGGCGGCGTCCGTGACGAGACTAAACGGGAGCGCCGATGCTTCGGGGTTGCGCCCCAGGCTCGATCGCCTACCCTATGGGCTGCGGCCAGTATGTTCACTGTTGCTCTCATCGGGCCCGACGGGGCGGGCAAGACGACCGTTGCGCGAAAGCTCGAGCACGCGCTCGGAATGCCGGCCAAGTACATCTACATGGGCGTCAACTGGGATGCGAGCGAGCAACTCCTCCCTACGACGCGGCTCGTCCAGGCGATTCGACGCGCACGCGGGAAGACGCCCGGGCCCGGGGGGCGGCCGGCCGCGCGGCCCGCGACCGCGCCTCGTCGCCCGCTTCCGCGGCGAGCGCTCCGCGGGGGGTGGACGGCGCTCGCGCTCGCCAACCGCCTCGCCGAGGAGTGGTACAGGCAGCTGCGCGCCTGGGCCTACGTCCGCCGCGGAGTCGTAGTCGTCTTCGACCGGCACTTCTTCGCTGACTACCACGCGCACGACATCGCGGGAAACGGCGCGCGGCCCTTCGAGCGGCGCGTTCACGGCTTTCTGCTCGCGCACGTCTACCCGAAGCCGAGCCTCGTCGTCTATCTCGACGCTCCTCCGGAGCTCCTCCTCGCGCGGAAAGGGGAGGGAACGCTCGAGTCGCTCGAGGAGCGGCGCCGGGACTACCTGGAGCTGGCCGCCGAGACGCCCCACTTCGTCACGGTGGACGCGAGCCGCGATGTCGACGAGGTCGTCAGGGACGTCGCCGAGGCGATCAAGGCGTACGCGGCGTCGGGAGCGCGGTCCGGGGCGCGACCGACGACTCGCCCAGCCCCCTGACGCGCGTACTCGTCACCGATGCCGGTCGCGGCAGCGCGATCTCGGTGATCCGCTCGCTCGGCCGCCGCGGCATCCACGTGGTCGCGGCCGACTCCAATCCGCGCAGCCCCGGGTTTCGCTCGCGCTACGCCGCAGAACGCCTCGTCTATCCGCCTCCGACGATCGACGGGCAGGCGACCGTCACCGCCCTCGCGCGCGCGGCGAGCGAGCGGCGGATCGACCTCGTCATCCCGGTCGGTGAAGGGACCACCGTTCTCGTCTCGGGCGCACGTGAGCGCTTCGGGGACGGAACGGTGCTCGCGCTGCCCGACGCGGAGGCGTTCGAGACCGCCCGCGACAAGCTCGCTACCGTCGAGCTCGCCGCGCGGCTCGGCGTGCCGACTCCACGGACGATCCTCGTGCGAACCGCCGCGGAGGCGCTCCGCCACGCCGCCGACCTTCGGTGGCCCGTCGTTCTCAAGCCGCAGGCGTCGCGGAAAGTGCTCGAGCGCGGGGAGATGGAGGCGTTCGGGGTCGAATACGCAGCGGACGGCACGGCGCTTGCGGCGCAGATGGCCCCTCTCGAAGGCCACTGCGCCGTTCTCCTCCAGGAGTACTGCAGAGGCGAGGGTCACGGCGTCGGCTTGCTGATGGACCGCGGACAGCCCCTGCTCGCCTTCCAGCACCGGCGGCTCCGCGAGGTTCCGTTCACGGGCGGACCGAGCTCTCTACGCGACAGCGTCCCCCTCGATCCCGTCCTGTTCGAGCACTCCGCCCGGCTCTTGGAAGCGCTCCACTGGACGGGGCCCGCCATGGTCGAGTTCAAGGTCGGGCCCGAAGGCCCCAGCCTCATGGAGATCAACGGGCGACTGTGGGGATCCCTCGCCCTCGCGGTCAAGAGCGGCGTCGACTTCCCCGGGCGAATCGTCGACGTCTTCCTGTCGCCGCTCACCGAGCCCGCCGCAGGGCGCGACTTCGGGTACGCCGTGGGCGTCCGGTCGCGCGATCTCGGCCTCGAGCTCAGCTGGATCGCGTCGGTGCTCGCCCCCCGGTCCGCGCACCCGTTCCTCGAGGCGCCCCGCCGGCGTGAGGCCGCCGCGGCCGCGCTGCGGCTGTTCGACCCGCGCGACGGCTTCGACGTCCTCGACGCGGGCGATCCGATGCCCGGCCTCGCCGAAGTCGCCGGCATCGCGGCCAAGGTCCCCCGTCACCTCGGGCGCGCGCTCCGGCGCTTCTCGCTTCCGGGCGCGGCACGGCCCGAGACGCGGGCCCAATCCCGTTAGCGTGCCGTCGGTGGGGGTGACGCAGGGCATCGAGGCGCCCCGTTCCGCGCGGGGGACGCGCGGACGCGCCGTCGCTCGAGCGGCGCGCCGCCGCCCGGTCGCACTCGCGGTCGCGCTGGTTGTCGCCTCGCTCGCCGCGTTCGTGCCGCTCGCGGTGGAGGCGTGGCAGAAGGACGCGTTCGCTTGGGACCGGAACCTCTCGGAGTGGATCCACGCGTACGAGAACGAGGAGACGGTTCTCGACGCGTACGTCGACCCGTTCGACCTCGTCCTCGACCGTTGGCTCCACCTCCTCGGCGCCGTCGTCGTCGCCGTGGTCTTCGCGGCGTTGCTTCGCCGGGGCCGCCGGCGCGCCGGGCTCTTCCTGGCGCTCGGCGTCGGCGGCACGATCGTCCTCGGCGCAGTGCTCAAGGAGCTCATCGCGCGGCCGAATATCGATCCTCCGGGGGACGGTGCGTTCCCGAGCGGGCACGCGATCCGCAGCATGGGCGCTGCGTGCGCGCTCGCCGTCGTCGCGTGGCCGACGCGATGGCGGTGGGCGGTGTCGCTCGCAGGCGCCGTCGTCGTCTTCCTCATCGGGATCGCGGTCGTCTACCACGAGTGGCACTGGGCGACCGACGTGTTGGGCGCCTGGCTGCTCGCGGTCGCGTGGCTCGGCTCGCTGTGGCTCGCGCTGCGGCCCTCGGCATAACCGCCGGCGAGGCGGCCGAACCTTCGAGGGCTCGGACGGCCGCGCCAGGTGATCCCCTCATTCGGGGGATCGTGTAGCGGCCCCCCGGCGGCCGATTCCCCGGAACCATGGGGAACGCCGCCCTCGCCCCCTTTCACCGCCGCGCCGGCCTAGCCGTCGCGGCGGCCGCTTTCGCCGCGCTGACGCTTCTCTCGGCGGGCACGCCCGACGCCGCCGCGGCGACGGCCCTTGAATCGGCCGTGGTCGTCTTCTCTCCCGAGGCGGACGCGCGCGTGCATGAGTCGTCTCCGACCAGCAACTACGGCACGTCGTCGCAGCTCCGCGCCGACGGGGGAAGCGACTCCGACGTCGAGAGCTACATCCGGTTCAGCGTGACCGGCCTTTCGTCGGTTCAGAGCGTGGTGCTCCGCCTCTACGCGACGTCGGGAACCTCCGACGCGCCGGCGGTCTACACGTCGGCGGGGAGCTGGTCAGAGACCGGCATTACCTGGAGCAACCGTCCGGCGCGGACGGTCACCCCGATCGCCGACAAGG
>DASZKB010000094.1:0-8264 GCA_035947475.1 Gaiellaceae bacterium
GAGAGCGCCCTCGCGTCGCTCCTCGCCTGGCGCCTCGACGTCGCCCACGCCGACCCGCTCGCGCGGCTCTCGTGGCGCTCGCTCGGGAACCCGCGCTTCCCCGAGGGGACGGTCGTCTCGCTGCGCGCCGTCTCCTGGCACCGGGACACCGGCTCCAAGAGCTGCCCGGGCGACGCCCTCTACGCGCAACTCGGCGACATCGCCTCACAGGTGGCTCAACTCGGGCTTCCGAAGCTCTACGCGCCCACCGTCTCCGGGGCGCTCGGCGGCCCTATTCGATTCACGGCCCGGTTGTCGGAGCTCCTGGCCTGGACGGTTACGGTCACGGACTCGGCGGGAGCGACGATCGCGCAGGGAACCGGCTTCGGAACGACCGTCGACTGGACGTGGGACTCGGCCGGGGTTGCCGCGGGCGCCTACGCCTACCGGATCGAAGCGGGCGCGAGCGTGCGCCCCGCGACGGGAACCTTCGGCACGCCGTTCGTCATCAAGGAGCTGCGCGTCCGCCCGACGGTCTTGACGCCGAACGGCGACTCCGTCCGCGAGCGCACACGGATCTCGTTCGCGCTCTCGGCTCCGGGGACGGCGACTCTCTCGCTCGTCGACGCGGCCGGGAGCCCGGTGGGGATCCTCGCGGCCGACCGGCCGGGCGGGCCGACCACCGCCGCGATCAAGTGGAGCGGCGCCGTCGACGGGACCCCGGTCGCCGACGGCCGCTACCGTGTCCTCCTCGCGGCGGGCGCCGGGACGGCCACGGTCTCCAGATCCGCGCGCGTCGTCGTCGACCGAACGCTCGGGCGGCTCTCCGTCCGCCCGCAGCGTTTCGCGCCGAGGCGCGCGAGGCTCGCGATCGGGTTCACGCTCGCGCGCGAGGCGCGCGTCCGCGTCCGGGTTGTCGCCCGCGGGCGCACCGTCGCCACCCTGTTCTCCGGCTCGGCCGCGGCGGGGCGGCGGACGGTTTCCTGGAACGGACGCACGAGCCGCGGCCGCGCACCGCGGGGCGACTATCGGGCCGTGGTCGAGGCGACCACGGCGCTCGGCACGCGCAAGCTCGCGGCGTACTTCCGCCTGGTCGGCTAGTCGAGGACGAGCTCGACCTCGCCGCTCTCCACCAGGCGGCGAGCTCCCGCGACCTCAATCTCGAGCCGTCCGGTCGCGTGGATCCCGCGCGCGAGCGCGCGCTCGCCGTTCACGAAGACGGCACGGCCGCGGAGGAGGTCTCTCCGTGCCAGCCCGGCGCGAATCGCGCCCAGCCCGCCCCCTCGCCAGCGCTCGTAGTCCGTCTCGAGCCGGAGAAGGAGCGCGGCGACCAGCGGCGCGCGGTCCCTTCGGACGCCGTCCGCCGCGAAGAGCGATCCGGCCGGGACGCGCGCACCGACGGGGAGCTCGCCGGCCGCCTGGTTGACGTTCAAGCCGACGCCGAGCGCGACGACTCTCCCGCTCCCCTCGGCGAGCACGCCGGCGACCTTCCGCCCCCCGAGGAGAACGTCGTTCGGCCACTTGATCTGGGCGCCCGCCCCGGTCGCCTCCTCCACCGTCTCGGCGACCGCGAGCCCGGCGACGAGCGAGAGCTCGGCGGCGCTGCGGTCGGGCGGCGGGCGCAGGAGCGTCGAGCAGAGGATCGCCTTCCCCGGCGGCGCGAGCCACGTGCGGCCGAGGCGGCCGCGCCCCTCTCGCTGCTCGTCGCAGACGGCGACCGCGCCCTCCGGCAGGTCGGGTCGGAGCAGACGCTGGGTCGATTCGCAGCTCTCCTCGTACACGTACGGATCGCCGAAGCGGCCCGTGAGGAGCGGCCGGACGCGCTCGGGCGCAAGCTCCCCCCGCGTGGCGGCGTTCCGGGTCACCGAGCGCGCTCTAGACTAACGCGCCGTGACGGGGCCACTCAGCCGCGATGAGATCGAGGGCATCCTGCCGCACAGGGACCCGTTCCTCCTCCTTGACGAGGTGGTCGAGCTCGAGCCCGGTTCGCGGGTCGTCGCTCGCAAGCGCGTCCGGGCGGACGAGTGGTTCCTCGCGGGCCACTTTCCCGGGCGGCCGATCATGCCCGGCGTCCTGATCGTCGAGGCGCTTGCCCAGGCCGGCGCGGTCGCGGTGCTCTCCGAGGACGAGAACCGCGGCAAGCTCGCGCTCTTCGCCGGGATCGACGACGTTCGCTTCAAGCGCATCGTCGAGCCCGGGGACGAGCTCGAGCTGATCTGCGAGCTCGAGCGGGTGCGCGGCCCCATCGGGCGTGGGAAGGCTCGCGCGACCGTGGACGGAGAACTCGCCGCGCGCGGGACGCTCACCTTCGCGGTGGAGACGTGATCGCGCGCGCGCGCGACGGGATGCGTGTCTCGATCACCGGCCTCGGCTGCTCCGTCCCCGGGCGCGTGCTCACGAACCACGAGCTCGCGATGATGGTGGACACCTCCGACGAGTGGATCGTCGAGCGCACGGGCATTCGCGAGCGCCGGATCGTCTCCGCCGAGCAGGCGCTCTCCGACCTCGCGGTTCCGGCCGCCCGCGACGCGCTCGCGCAAGCGGGCGTCGACGGTTCCTCGGTCGACCTGATCATCGTCGCCACTGTCACCCCCGACATGGCGTTTCCGACCACGTCGGCGCTCCTCGCCGACGCGATAGGCGCCCCCGACGCGGGCGCCTACGACCTCTCCGCGGGCTGCACGGGCTTCATGTACGCCCTCGCGCAGGCCTACGGGATGATGGCGAGCGGCCTCTCGCGGCGCGCGCTCGTCGTAGGTGGCGACGTCCTCTCCCGGATCATCAACTGGAACGACCGGGCGACGTGCATCCTCTTCGGCGATGGGGCGGGCGCGGTCGTCCTCGACCGGGTCGACTCGGGCGGGTTCCAGGGCTTCGAGCTCGGCGCCGACGGCGCCGGCGGGATGCACCTCACCCTCCCGGCGGGCGGCTCCCGGTCGCCGGCGACGGCGGAGACCGTTGCGCTGGAGAAGCACTTCGTGCACATGGACGGACGCGAGGTCTTCAAGTTCGCGACGCGCGTCCTCGTCTCGTCGGCGGAGAAGGTTCTCGCCGAGTGCGGCGTCGCGGTCGAGGACATCGACCTCTACGTCCCGCACCAGGCGAACATCCGCATCATGGACTACGCCGCCCGCAAGCTCGGCATCCCGACCGAGCGGATGCTCGTGAACGTCGACCGGTACGGCAACACGTCGTCGGGCTCGATCCCGCTGGCCCTCGCCGACGCGGCCGCCGAAGGCCGCCTGCGCCCCGGCTCCCGCGTCCTCATGACCGGGATGGGCGCGGGGCTCACGTGGGGCTCGGCCCTCATCGAGTGGACGGAGGACTCGCAATGAACGGCAAGCTCGCCTTTTGCTTTCCCGGCCAGGGCTCGCAGGACGTCGGCATGGGACGGGCGTTCGCGGAGGCGTTCCCCGAGGCCCGAGCCGTCTTCGCGGAGGCGTCGGAGGAGGTCGGATACGACGTCGGCCGGCTCTGCTTCGAGGGCCCGATCGAGGACCTCACGCGTACCGAGGTGCAGCAGCCGGCCCTCGTCGCGACCTCGGTCGCCTGCCTGCGCGCCGTCGAGACCATCGGCCTCAAGCCGGACTTCGTGATCGGCCACTCGGTCGGCGAGTACGCCGCCCTCGTTGCGGCGGGCGCGATCTCGTCACGCGAGGCGGTCGCGCTCGTCCGCGAGCGCGGCGCGGCCATGGCCGAGGCGGCCGACGAGAACCCCGGCGCCATGGCGGCCGTCCTCGGCCTCCCTGACGAGACGGTCGAGGCGCTCTGTGCCGATATCGGGAACGTGTGGCCGGCGAACTACAACTGCTCCGGCCAGATCGTCGTCTCGGGTCTGAACGGCGCCGTCGATCGCTTGATCGAGCTCGCGACCGAGCTCGGCGCTCGCCGGGCCGTGAAGCTGCGCGTGAGCGGCGCGTTCCACAGCCCCCTGGTCGCCCGGGCCGCGGAGCGGCTCCGCCCGGCTGTCGCACGCGTGAAGTTCCGCGAGCCGGCTCCGCCTTTCATGTCGACGGTGACGGCGAAGCTCGAGGGCGCGGGCCGCCTGGCCGGTCTTCTCGTCGACCAGCTGACGGCGCCGGTGCGCTTCACGCAGGCCGTCGGCGGGCTCGTCAAGGACGGCGCCGGGACGTTCGTCGAGATCGGGCCGGGCCAGGTTCTGGGCGGCATCCTGCGGCGGTGCGACCGCTCGCTCAAGACCTTCTCCGTGGGGGACCCCGACGGTCTCCGGAAGCTCGAGGAGACGCTCTCGGCCGCGTAGGACGCCGACCTCGGTGACCGACACCTTCTGCTCGCTCGACGGCAAGGTCGCGCTCGTCACGGGCGCTTCGCGCGGGATCGGCGCCGCGATCGCGCGCGAGCTCGCCCGCGCGGGCGCCCGCGTCGCCGTCAACTACCGGTCGGGGCGCGAGGCGGCCGAGGAGATCGCCGGCGGAATCGGCGGGGTCGTCGTCCAGGGCGACGTCGCCGACGCCGAGCAGGCGCAGGCCATGGTCGAGCGGGCGGAGTCCGAGCTCGGCGACCTCGACATCCTCGTGAACAACGCGGGCGTGACGCGCGACACGCTTCTGGCGCGGATGAGCGACGACGACTGGGACACCGTCCTCGAGACGAACCTCGGCGGCGTCTTTCACACCTCCCGCGCGGTCGCGCGCAAGATGCTTCGTCGCCGAGCCGGGTCGATCGTCAACCTGACGAGCGTCGTCGGCCTGCGCGGAAATCCGGGGCAGGCGAACTACGTTGCCGCGAAGGCGGGCGTGATCGGCTTCACGAAGGCTCTCGCGCGCGAGCTCGGCGGCCGCGGCGTGCGCGTCAACGCGGTCGCGCCGGGCTACATCGAGACCGAGCTGACCGCCGTCCTCTCGGAGCCGGTCCGCGCCGCGATCCTCGCGAACACGCCGCTCGGCAAGCTCGGGCGACCGGAGGACGTCGCGGGAGCGGTACGGTTCCTGTGCTCGGACGAGGCGGCCTTCGTGACGGGCGAGGTCTTGCTCGTCGACGGCGGCCTGGGGATGTAGGAGGAGAATGGCTAGTCAGAACGGACGTCCGCGGATCGTGGTGACCGGGATCGGGGCCGTGTCGCCGCTTGGAAACGACGCCGAGAGCTTCTGGGAGAACCTCACCGCCGGCAAGAGCGGCGCGGCGCCGATCACGGCGTTCGACGCGGCCGACTACCCGGTCACGTTCGCGTGCGAGGTGAAGGACTTCGACGCGACGAGCTGGATCGAGCATCGCAAGGCGCGCCGGATGGACCGCTTCACCCACCTCGCCCTCGCGGCCGCCCGCATGGCTGAGGAGGACGCCGGGATCGAGATCGAGCCCGAGACCGACCGGGTCGGCGTCTCGGTCGCGACGGGGATCGGCGGCCTCCGGAGCTTCCACGATTGCGTCCGGACGCTCGAGACGCGCGGCCCCGATCGCGTCAACCCTCTTTCGATCCCGGCGATCATCCCGAACATGGGCGCCGCCTGGGTCTCGATGGAGCTCGGCACGCGCGGCCCGCTCAGCTCGCAATGCACCGCCTGCGCCGCCTCGAACATGGCGATCGGCGAGGCGGTTGACGCGATCCGGCTCGGCCGCGCGGACGTGATGCTGGCCGGCGGCACGGAAGCCGGCATCAACGAGGTCGGGATCAGCGGCTTCGCGGCCATGCGCGCCCTCTCGCGGAGGAACGACGATCCGGCGGGGGCGAGCCGGCCCTTCGACGCCGAGCGTGACGGTTTCGTCATGGGCGAGGCAGCCGCGATCGTCGTGCTCGAGGACCTCGAGCGCGCGCGGGAGCGGGGAGCGAAGGTCTACGCCGAGATCGCGGGCTACGGGCTCTCCTCGGACGCCCGCCACATCACCGAGCCCGACCCGACGGGCCGTCACCCGGCACGCGCGATGACGATGGCGCTCGCGGACGCCGGCGTCGGCCTGGACGAGATCGACTACATCAACGCCCACGGCACGTCGACGCCGCTCGGCGACGCGAGCGAGACGCGGGTCATCAAGCTCGCGCTCGGCGAGGAGAACGCGCGCAAGACGCCGATCTCCTCCACGAAGGGGGCGACCGGCCACTGCCTCGGCGCCTCGGGCGCGATCGAGGCGGTCGCCTCGATCTTCGCGGTCGAGCGGAACGTCGTTCCCCCCACGATCAACTACGAGACGCCCGATCCCGAGTGCGACCTCGACTACATCCCGAACGAGGCGCGCGAGACCGACGTGGAGGTGGCTCTCTCGAACAACTTCGGATTCGGCGGACACAACGCCTGTCTAGTCATCCGAAAGTTTCACTAGAGCGCACTCTCGAATGACGAGATGGGCGTCGTTCGACTGTTACGGAACCCTCGTCGATTGGGAAACCGGCATTCGGACGACGTTCGAGCGGCTGTGGCCGGGCGAGGACTCGGCGCGCCTGCTCGAGCGCTACCACGAGGTCGAGCCGCGAGTCCAGCTCGGGTCCGCCGCTCCGTACCGAGAGGTCCTGGCCGAGGCGCTGCGGCTCCTCGCCGACCACGAGGGTCTTTCTCTTGCGGCGGACGAGCGCTCCGCCCTCGCCGACTCGCTTCCGGACTGGCCCGTCTTTCCCGAGGTCCCGCCGGCGCTCGAGGAGCTTCGTCGCCGCGGCTGGAAGCTCGCCGTCCTCTCGAACACCGATCCGGACCTGCTCGCGGCGTCGCTCGAGCGGATCGGCGTGCCGGTCGACCTGACCGTGACCGCCGCGGACGCGCGCTCGTATAAGCCGGCGCACGGCCACTGGGAGCGATTCTTCGAGCGAAGCGGGGTCGAGCGCGAGCGGCACGCCCACGTGGCGGCGAGCGCGTTCCACGACATCGCGCCCGCGTCCGACCTCGGGCTCCGCGCCGTCTGGATCAACCGGCGAGGCGAAGACAGCGACCTCCCGCGTGCCGGCGAGCTGCCCGACCTCGCCGCGCTTCCCGACACGCTCGACGAGCTCGTCCCTCGCTAACCTCAGAGCGATGTCCCGCCTGAGGGCGCGCTGTCCGGACTGCAGGACGCTCACCGCCGTCGCTCTCGCGTCCGAGTACGAGTGTCACGCGTGCGGACGGACGTTCGGCGCCGGGCTCGTCCGCGTGCCGCGCGCCTGGGGCGCGGGCGGCGACGCGATGGCGGAGGCCGCGTACCTGCCGCTTCCGTACCCGGAGGTCGGCGTGGTCGACGAGCCGGCGCTGACGGAGCAGACGCTCGCGATCGCGGCCGCGCTACCCGAGCGGCCGCTCCTCGTGGGAGGGTGCTGCTGCGCGCACGTCGGTGCCGTCGAGGGCCTCGCCGCCCGTAACGGCGCGCTCGGCGTCGTTTGGTTCGACGCGCACGGCGACCTCAACACGCCCGAGACGTCCCCGAGCGGGAACCCCTGGGGGATGCCCCTTCGCATGCTCCTCGACTCCGAGACGATCGCGCCGGCGAACACCGCGCTCGTCGGGGCCCGGAGCCTCGATCCGCCGGAGCGGGAGTTCATCGCGGCGAGCGGCCTCCGGACCGGTCAGGAAGGCATCGCGCCGGCCGTCGACGGCGTCGAGAGCGTCTACGTCGCCTTCGACTTCGACGTTCTCGACCCAGGCGAGGAGATCGACTCGTTCATGCCCGAGCCGGGCGGCCTGACGCTCGCCGAGGCGGAGGCGGCGCTCGCGGGAATCGCGGAGCGCCGGCAGGTCGCCGGGGCCGGCTTCACCGCCTTCACGCGCTCGGACCGGAACGCTGCGGCGATCGCCCGCCTGGCGGGCGCGCTCGGTTTCTAGGCACCGACGCTCGACCGTAAGATGCGCTCGATGGCGAGCCGGATCGACGTCTCCGTCGAGCAGCGAGAACCTCGCGCCCCGCAGCCCGGCGAGGGCCGCCGCCACCCGAACACCTGCCCGCGGTGCGGCTCGCACTATCGCGACGACGAGCTCGAGGCAACGCTGCGGGTCTGCCCGCACTGCGGTTACCACTTCCCGGTCCGCGCCCGCGAGCGCATCGGCCAGCTCGCCGACGAGGCGACCTTCAGCGAGGAGGACGCCGGCCTCCGGTCGAACGACCCGCTCAACTTCTTCGACCTGCGCACGTACACGGAGCGGCTCGCCGAAGCGGAGGTCGCCACCGGGCTCGGCGACGCGGTCGTGGCGGGCCGCGCCGCGATCGCCGGCCACGCCTGCGAGCTCGCGGTCATGGACTTCGCGTTCATGGGCGGGTCGATGGGGAGCACGGTGGGCGAGAAGTTCGTCCGGGCGTGCGAGCGAGCCGCCGAGCGGGGAGCGCCGCTCGTCTGCGTGACCGCGTCCGGCGGAGCGCGCATGCAGGAG
>DASZKB010000095.1:0-4009 GCA_035947475.1 Gaiellaceae bacterium
GGCCGGTACTCGAAGCGGTCGATCTCGGCCGTCCAGGTCGGGTTGTGCGACGTGAGCGTGAGCGAGTCGAGCCGGACGGTGTTGATCCCCGGGTTGTACATCCGCACGTCCGCGCGCATGTAGCACTCCCGGCCGGCGCCGAGGAACTCCACTCCGATCGAGATCTCGTACCAGATGCGCGACGCCGCCTCGAGCGCGCGCCGCGCGTCGACACGGCCGAAGCCGAACTCCTCGTCGCGGCCGGCCGCTCCGAGCTCCCGCGCGGTCAGCTTGATGATGTCCTCCACCTCCCACGAGCGCAGGCCGGGGTCGACGGACAGGATGAGCGCCATGACGCCCGCGACGTGCGGCGTCGCGGACGACGTGCCGTTGAAGTTCGGCACGTAGTTGCCGCCGCCGTAGCCGGCGCCGCCCGAGATGTCGGTGGTGTAGACGTGCACTCCGGGCGCGACGACATCCACCTCCGGCCCGAAGTTCGAACCCCACCAGTTCTCACCGTCGAGGCTGGTCTTGCTCTTCCGTTGATCCCACTCGTTGCTCGCGCCCACGGCGAGGAACCCGGGGATCGACGGCGACAGGCGCGCCGGGTAGATGACCCCGCGGACGTCGCCGTTTCCGGTCGCCGCCGCGCTCGGACACCCGCGGCCGCCGCGCCCGTTCGTGCGGGCGTACTGGAAGGCGTTCGTCACCGCCGTGCTGGGCCCGACGCTGTACGAGTTCGAGAGGACGTCGGCGCCGCGGTCGACCGCCTTGCGGATCCCGTCCGCGACCTTGGCGGAGGTGGTGTCCCAGAACCCGCCGCCGATCCCGCGGGCGATCCGCACCGGCAGAACGGCGCACCTCGGCGCGACTCCTGCCCCTCCTCTGCCGTTGTTCGCTCTCGCGGCGGCGACGCCGGCGCAGGCCGTTCCGTGCGCGTCCGCCGGCTGCGGCGTCGGGTTGTCGTCGCCGGAGTAGGCGTCGTAGCCCGGCAGCTTGTAGGCGAGATCCTCGTGGCTCATGTCGTTGCCCTCGTCGATCACGGCGATCGAGATGCTCGGGCTTCCCATCGAGATGTCCCAGGCTTGTGGGGCGCGGATCTTGTGGAGCCCCCACTGCGAGGCGAAGGCCGGATCGCTCGCCGGAACCGCGGGACCAGGCGCCGCCACCGTCGCGGCCGCCATCCCCGTGTCTGCGGCCTCGTCGGCCGTCTCGTCGATCAGCTCGACGTCGGCGACCGGCGCCCCGGCGTCCGCCTCGGCGACGAGGTCGCCGCCCTCCGTCGCGGCCAGGCGGGGCGTCACGACCACGAAGTTCGGCTCGGCGTACTCGACCTCGTCGCTCTCGTGCAGCTTGTTCGCGACGCCGATGACGTCGCCCTCTCTCGTCATGCCGACCAGGTAGCTCCCCGGCTCGGGGTAATCCGCCCGCTTCACCTCGAGGTTGTTGCGGTCGAGGACGCGCCGAACGCCGTCCTCGCCGACGTCCGCCCGGAACTTGACGATGATCTCGCCGACGGGGATGAGCGCCTGCCGCGAGGGCTCCTCGAGCGTCTCGTAGACGGGCGGCCCGGCGGCGAGCTCGGGCGCCGAGCGCGCCGACGACTCGACCGTCTCGGCGCGACGGGGGGCGTCGGTCCCCTCGCCGTTCGGAAGCGCGATCACGACGAGCTCGTGCTCCGGGATGTCGAGCACGAGCCCCGGGGCCCGGACATCCTCGCCGGCCTCCGTCGCGATGCGGGTAGCGGCCGCGGTCGCCTCCTCGTGCGGTGCCGCCGCTTTCACCGCGACGAACGAGCGCGAGGGGACGAGCGGGATCTTCTCACCGTTCGCGTAGTAGAACCGCTCCTGCGTTTCCTGCTCGTCCGCCATCGGACCTCCCTCGGGATGGGTTCGAGCCGTACCGCAGGTACGGCGCGGGCGGTCCGTCCGGCTCCTGCTAGTGCCTTCTATCCGGTACTAACACGCCCGCGGCGTCGCTGTCAACGGGGCGCGCGCCGGCCGCGGCTACGCGACCGGGATCCGAGCCTCGAGGAGCGAGCCGAGAGCCTCGCGGACCGGGTCGAGCTCGATCCGGTCGAGGACGTCCGTGAAGAACCCGCGGACGATGAGGCGCTCTGCCTCGGCGCGTGTGAGCCCGCGCGACATCAGGTAGAAGAGCTGCTCGCGGTCGACCTGCCCGACGGTCGCTCCGTGCGTGCAGCGCACGTCGTTGGCCTGGATCTCGAGGCCCGGGATCGAGTCCGCGTGCGCGCGCGGCGAGAGAAGGAGGTTGCGGTTCTCCTGGTAGGCGTTCGTCCTCTGGGCCGCCTCGGCGACGCGGATCATGCCGCGCCAGACGGCGGTCGCCCGCTCGCGGAGCGCGCCCTTGAAGGCGAAGTCCGAGGTCGTGTTCGGGGCGAGATGCTCCTGCAGCGTGTCGTAGTCGAGGTGCTGCGAGCTGTCGGCGAAGTAGGCGCCCGTGACGCGCGACGTGGCGCCCGTACCGGCGAGGTCGTTCTCGATCCGCGTCTTCCCCTTCTTCGAGCCGAACCCGCCCGCGACCCAGTCGAGCTCGGCGTCGCGCTCGACGCGGGCGCGATGCGACCCGAAGTGCCACGTCTCGCGCGAGAGGTTCTGGAGCGACACGTACTCGACTTTGGCCGCATCTCTCACGAAGAGCTCGACGGCGGCGTTCGTGTAGGCGGCGGTCTCGGGCGAGGCCGACACGTACTCCTCGATCACCGTGAAGCGGCTCTCCTCCATCGCCTCGACGAGCAGCCGCCAGAAGAGCGCTCCGCCCGTCGAGCTGACGATGCGGACGTAGAGCGGCTTGTCGAGGACGACGCCCGGACGCGCGGCGACGAGGAGGCCGTTCTCCCATTCGGCGGCGTTGTGGGCGGCGAACTTCTCGTCGGCGCCGACGAGCGCTCCCAGATCGGGGTGCCCGCCCAGCGGGGCGAAGGTGACGCCTTCGGGCTGGCGCTCGATCCGGATCCCGCTCTCCGTGACGATCGCGATCCCGGCCGCGTCGATGTCGAGCGCGCTCCTGGGGGCCGGCGCGACGGACGCGCCGTCGCGAGAGAACGAATCCGGGTCGAAACCCGCGAGGTCGGTGAACCGCCAGCTCTCGTCGCTCGTGGTCGGAAGGGGCAGCGCCTCGTAGCGCGCCCGGGCCTCCTCACGAGAAAGGCCCGTAAGGGCCTCTCGGACGAGCGGGGCGTACTGCGTTCCTCTACCCAACCGATCCTTCCATCTGGAGCTGGATGAGGCGGTTCATCTCGACGGCGTACTCGAGCGGAAGCTCCTTCGTGATCGGCTCGACGAAGCCCGACACGATCATCGCGGTCGCCTCCGCTTCGGTGAGACCGCGGCTCATGAGGTAGAAGAGCTGCTCCTCGCCGATCTTCGAGACGGTCGCCTCGTGCCCGATGTCGACGTTGTTCTCGTCGATCCGGATGTAGGGGTACGTGTCCGTGCGCGACTCCTCGTCGAGGATGAGCGCGTCGCAGACGACCTTCGACTTCGAGCCCGAGGCGCCCTTCGCGACCTCGAGGAGACCGCGGTAGCTCGAGCGCCCGCCGTTCTTCGAGATCGACTTGGAGGTGATGACGGACGACGTGTTCGGCGCGACGTGGACCGCCTTTCCGCCCGCGTCCTGGTGCTGCCCGTCGCCCGCGAAGGCGATCGAGAGCACCTCGCCGTGCGCGCCCTCCCCCATGAGCCAGATGGCCGGGTACTTCATCGTCAGCTTCGAGCCGAGGTTCCCGTCGACCCACTCCATCGTCGCGTTCTCGTACGCCACGGCGCGCTTCGTCACGAGGTTGTAGACGTTCTGCGACCAGTTCTGGATCGTCGTGTACCGGCAGCGGCCGCCCGGCTTGACGATGATCTCGACCACCGCCGAGTGGAGCGAGTCGGTCGTGTAGATCGGCGCCGTGCACCCTTCCACGTAGTGCACGTACGCGTCCTCGTCGACGATGATGAGCGTGCGCTCGAACTGGCCCATGTTCTCCGCGTTGATCCGGAAGTAGGCCTGGAGCGGCATGTCG
>DASZKB010000096.1:0-4750 GCA_035947475.1 Gaiellaceae bacterium
GCCGCGCACGCATGAACGCGAACGAGCCAAGAAACGAGCCGGATCTCACCCTCGAGGAGCTGGACCGCGACGGCGCTCTCCAGGAGGCCATCGCAAGCGTCTACGGCTACTCGCGCGCCGAGTTTCTCCGCACCGCCGCCATCGGAGGCGGCGCAATCCTCGCCGCGCTCGCGGTTCCGGAGGAAAGCGACGCCCAAGCGGCGAGCGACGTCGCCATCTTCAACTACGGCCTCGCCTTCGAGTACCTGCAGTCGACGTTCTACACGGAGTCCGAGCGCCTAGGGACGGTCCGAGCGATGCCCCCGCGGAAGGAGGTCTGGGCGAAGACGCTCGGAGCCCACGAGCGGGCGCACGTGAAGATCATCCAGTCCGTGCTCGGCAAGGCGGCGGTGAAGAAGCCGTCCTTCAACTTCCGTGGCAACACCGAGAGCGAGGACAGGTTCACGCGCACGGCCGTTGCGATGGAGGATCTGACCACAGCGCTCCTCACCGGAGTGACGCCGAAGATCAAGGATCGGGGGCTCGTCGCCGCCGCGTTCTCCCTCCTCACCGTCGAGGCGCGTCACGCGGCGTGGGCCCGTCACATCGCCGGCTTCGTCCCCGTCGCGAGGGCCTTCGACGAGCCGAAAGAGGTGAACGAGGTCGACCGCCTCGTCGCCGACACCGGCTTCATCGACACGCTTGCGCTCAAGACCGAGGCGAGGAGGCGGCCCCGCTTCACGGGATGACCCCCGCCCGCGCCCGCCGCCGGCGCGCGCTCGCGCCAATCGCCCTCGCCGCTGCGCTCGTCGTCGCGGCGGCCGTCGCGGTTGGCCTGGGCTCGGGATCGTCGTCACCGACCGACGCGTCGCGCCCCCGCGCGGCCTCCGATGCCGCCAGCGACCTGCCGGCTCCCGTACGCCCCGCGTTCACGCCGGGGAAGCCGATCGCGCTCTCGTCGCGCGCAGTCGCGCACTGGACGCCCGTCGTCCGGCCTGTGACGGCTCGCAGTGAGCCTGACGCCGCCGCCCCGGCGGTCGCGCCGCTCGAGACGCAGACGCCCGAGGGGACCTCGAACCTCGTCCTCGCCCTCGAGCGGTCGACGGATGACGACGGGAACGTCTGGGTGCGCGCCCGCCTGCCGGTTCTGCCAACCAACACCACCGGGTGGGTTCCGCGGTCGGCGCTCGGCCGCTACGTACCCGTCCGAACGCACCTCGTCGTCGACCTCGACGAGTTTCGAGCGACGCTCTACCGTGACGGCCGTGCGGTCTTCAGCGCCGACGTCGGAGTCGGTCAGGACGCATGGCCCACTCCAACCGGGCGCTTCTACATCCGGAACAAGCTGACGCGATACGCCAGCCCCGTGTACGGGCCGCTCGCGTTCGGTACGAGCGCGCGTTCGCCGACCCTGACCGACTGGCCCGCGGGCGGGTTCGTCGGCATCCACGGAACGAACCAGCCGGAGATCTTGCCGGGCCGCGTCTCACACGGCTGCATCCGGATGCGAAATCCCGACATCTTGCGGCTCGCGGCCCTGATGCCGGTCGGGACGCCGCTCACGATCCAATGACGACGCGGCGACGGACGGCGCTCGCGGCCGCGTTCGCGGGCCTCCTCCTCGTCCTTGCCCTCGGTGGTCCGGCCGCCGCCCAGGCGCAGGACGCCCCCGCGGACGAGCTCTGGCGAGAGTATCCGCTCGATCCGGGCACGGAGCCGGAAGGTGACCGCCAGCAGCCGTCGCCGGGCGCGCCGGCGCCTCCACCGCCCGAAGAGGGCGCGCCCGATCAGGAGGCGGATCGTCGCGCGGCGCCCGCCGACGGCGGCGGGGACAGCTCGTGGTTCGTGATCGTCGCCCTCCTCGCGGCGTTTGCCATCGTTCTCGCCGCGACGGGCGCCGTGCTCGTACGCCGGAAGCCGGACTTGGCGGGCATGCCCGCGGGCGCGTCGGCGCGGCTCGGCGATCTCGCCGGATCGCCTCGCGCCGGCTCGCGCCGGCTCTCCGCGGCCTTCACGCGACGGATGGAGATCACGCGCGGGCGGCGGGCAGCCAAACGCGACGAGCGCCGGCGCGTTCAGGCCGAGAAGCGAGAGCGCAAGAGGGTGGAATCCGAACGTCGCCAGCGCGAGCGCGCCGAGAGGGAACGTCGCGAGCGGGAGCATCGGGAAGCTGAGGAGCGCCTGCGCCGCGACGCGGAGAGGCGCGAACGCGAGCGACTCGCGGCCGAGCAGGCCGAGCGCGAGAGGCTCGAGGCCGAGCGGCGCGAACGCGAGCGGCTCGAGGCGGCGGAGCGCGAGCGCGAGCGCTTGGAAGCCGAGGAGCGGGAGCGCGAGCGACTCGCGGCCGAGCAGGCCGAACGGGAGCGTCTGGAGGCCGAGCAGCAGGAGCGCGAACGCCTCGAGGCCGAGCAGCGACAACGCGAGAGCGTCGAGGCCGAAGAGCGGGAACGCGAACGCCTCGCCGTCGCGCAGGCCGAGCACGAAAGGCTCGAAGTCGAGCGGCGCGAACGCGAGCGGGTCGAGGTGGAGCAGCGCGACCGCGAGAGGCTCGAAGCGGAGGAGCGGGATCGCCAGCGGCTGGAGGCCGAGCGCCGAGAGCGCGCGCGGCTCGAGGCGGAGCAGCGCGAGCGCGAACGCCTCCAGGCCGAGCAAGCCGAGCGCGAAAGGCTCGAAGCCGAGCGGCGCCAACGCGAGCGCCTCGCGGCCGAGCAGGCCGAACGCGAGCGAGTCGCGGCCGAGCAGGCCGAACGCGAGCGACTCGCAGCCGAGCAAGCCGAACGCGAGCGACTCGCAGCCGACCAGCGGGAGCGCGAACGGCTCGAGGCCGAGCAGCGAGAGCGGGAACGGCGCGAAGCCGAGAAGCGAGAGTTCGAAAGACTCGAAGCCGAGCAGCGCGAGCGCGAGCGGCTCGAAGCGGAGGAGCGGGAGCGCGAACGCCTCGAGGCCGAAGAGCGCGAGCGCCTGGAGGCTGAGGAGCGCGAACGACTCGCAGCCGAGCAGGCCGAGAACGAAAGGCTCGAAGCGGAGCAACGGGAACGCGAACGGCTCGCGGCCGAGCGGCAGCGTCCCGAACAGGCCGATGTCGACGCCGAACGCGAACCGTCGGAAGACCAGCGGGACGTCCGCGCGCTCGCGCTCTGGCTGAGGGCATCCGCAGCGGACGCGGAGACTTCAGAGGCTGAACAAGCAACAGACGGAGCACCTGACGCGGATCCCGCGCCGGAGCTGACCGCCGTGGCGCCGTTGCGCGAGACCGACGGGGAGACGTGTGAGATCCGCTGGTGGGGGTCGCTCGCCGGATCCGAGTTCTACGCGCGCGCTACCGCGGCCGACGGGTCTCCGTTCGAGGCCGGGAGGTCGAAGACGTTCGAGTGGCATGGTCGTAGCGCACCGGCCGAGCGGGACGAGATCGTCGCGGCCCACGCCGCTCTCGTCAGGGATCTCGTCGGGGCCGGATGGGAGCCCGCCGGCCGTGGCGAAGCGTGGTACGAGCACCGATTCCGGCGAGCGCCCGTCGCCGCTCCCGGGGCGGGGCCGCGTGCCTGAGCGGTCGCGCGGTCGTCACGCCGAGGTAGCGGCGGTCTTCGTCCGCGTCGCTCTCGTCGCGGTCGTTCTGCTTCTCGCGGCCGGGTGCGGAGACGAGGCGGGCGACGACGCCGCGAGCCAGACGCCAACCGCTACGGAGACCGTCGCCGAGGCGACGACGGAGATCGGTGCCGACGAGGGTGACGCAACCCGCGCCTCTCCGCCGCCGCCGGCGTCGCCCGGGCCCGTGATCCGCTTCGCGGGGAGCGGCGACCGCGTCCTGCCCCCCGTTCGCGTGCTACGAGGGGGCGCGACGTTCGCTTGGCGAAACGGCGACGAAGTGTTCACCCTCTTCTCCCAGGTCGGGCCGCAGGGCGGGATAATGATCGACACCGTCGAGCCTCGCGGCGAGGCGTCCGCGTCGATCCCGGCGGGCCGCTACGTATTCAGTGTCGTCGCGAGCGGCGACTGGAGCCTGGAGATCCGGAACGCGCGCCGCGCGCGGTGACGGGTCACGTTAGGCGGCGATGCTACGTCGCCACGTGCGGCGCGATACGAGTCGCGGCGAACCCCGTTTCAGATAGCGTCTCCAGCGAGTGGAAGCCCAGCACGACGTCCTCGTCGTCGGCGCCGGGTGCGCCGGCATGCGCGCCGCGATCGAGGCGCATGACGTGGGCGCCGACGTCGCGCTGATCTCCAAGATCCACCCGGTCCGGAGTCACTCGGGGGCGGCGGAGGGCGGGATCAACGCCGCGCTCGGAAACGCATCCGAGGACGACCCGGAGAAGCACGCGTTCGACACCGTCAAGGGCTCCGACTACCTCGGGGACCAGGACGCGATCGAGATCCTCTGCAGCGAGGCGCCGGCCGACGTCTACGAGCTCGAGCACTGGGGCGCCGTCTTCTCGCGCACGGAGGACGGTCGCATCGCGCAGCGGCCGTTCGGCGCCGCCGGCGAGCCCCGAACCGCGTACGCGGCGGACATCACCGGCCATGTTCTCATCCACGTCCTTTACGAGCAGGTCATGAAGCGCGATCTCCACGTCTACGAGGAGTTCTTCGCGTGGAGGCTCGTCGAGGAGGACGGCCGCTGCCAGGGCGTGATCTGCTGGGACATCCTGAACGGCGGCGTGAAGACGATCGGCGCGAAGACGGTGATCCTCGCCACGGGCGGGGCCGGCCGCCTCTACACGGGGACGACGAACGCGTACTCGGTGACCGGCGACGGAATGGCGATGGCGCTGCG
>DASZKB010000097.1:0-3520 GCA_035947475.1 Gaiellaceae bacterium
GATGCGGTCTGCGGCTTTGCAAGCAAATATCGTCGTCACGTCGAGTGAAACCCTTTCTGACATCTCGGCGTGACCGCTCCGCCGTTCTCGCTCAGATGCGACGATCATCGTTCAGAACCGGGAGGTGGAACATCCCTCGCCCTGGTGATTCGGCCGGCCTATCCCCGATCGGGGGATGCCCGCCGTGCGGCGGCCTCCCGATAGTGCGTTGAGTCCGCGGAGGCCCGCGGGCGTCGTACGCACAACAAGCGCCAGGCAAGCGGCGGTCGGCGCCCGAACCGGGAGCAACGAAAATGCCACAACGGAACTCGGACTCGCGGCGGACGCTCTTCCGCCTCGTCCTCTTCGCCCTCGCCGGGGGCGCGCTTCTTGCCCTAGCACGCAGGCAGCAGCGCGCGAATTCGCGCCGGCACGAGACCGTCGCCGCCGCGCCAGCCGCGCGCGCGTGGGACATGGACGCGCCCGTGGCCATGAAGGCGAACGGCCATCGGCGAGGCGCTAAGCGCCGCGTCGCCGCGTCGCTCGCTTTCACGCCCCTCTTCTTCGCCGGCGCCGCGTTCTCCGCTGGAGCCGGCGACCAGGTCGCCAAGCTCCTCGAGACCAACGCCGAGGCGGTCCCGACGGCCGCCGACGACGTCCCGCCGCCCGACGGCGTCTGCACCGAAGAGGAGAAGCTGCTCGAGCAGGCTCCCGACTGCGAAGACATCCCGCCGCAGGAGCCGGCGGAGGAGACCCCGGCCGCCGAAGAGATCCCGCCGGGCGAGCCCTCCCCCGCCACGCCCGAGGAGGAGCCTGCAGCGGAGACGCCCGCTCAGGCGCCCGCGGACCCCGACGCTCCAAGCGACGAGACGAACGGCGGCGCCGAGGCGCCCGCCGGTCCGGAGGCTCCCGCTCCCGTCGATCCCGCCGCGCCCGAGGCTCCCGCCCCGGCGGCGGAGCCGGCGTCGCCCGCCTCAGGCTCTCCGGCGAGCACGTCGGCGGCGCCAGTGGACGACGGCGCGCCTGTCGTGAAGCCGTACCGGCCCGAGCCGAACTGGGCCCCGCAGCCCGACCCCGAGGTCGACCAGCCCGGAACGGCCGCCACGATCTGGCTCCGCCGTGACCTGCCCGATCCGACCCCGCCCGCGCGGCGCCTCTCCCCGGCGTTCGCGAAGCAGCTCGCGCGGGTGGCGAGGGTGAACCGGGTCGACTGGGCTCTCATGCTCGGCGTCCTGCGCGCGCACGGCCTTCGGAACTCGGAGCCCGCAACCGCTCCGGCGCTCCAGCGCCTCGCCACGCGGCTCCGCGCCCACGGCGCCCGCACGGACGCCTGGCAGGCGGTGCTCGCGCTGGTCGGTCGCACGGCCTTCGCGGACCGCGCGCTCGCCCTCCGCCACTACAACCGCGCCGTCGGCCTCCGGGGGCTCGTGACGGGCCTCGAGGCGGCGAAGCCGTCGCTCGAGCGCCGCCTTCTCGGCGACGACCGGGTCGACATCTACGCGGGCGGCCGCGGCGACGTCCAGTCGCACCGGATCGACGTCCGCGTCCTCGTCCTGCTCGCCTACCTCGCGGAGGCGCACGGACAGGTGACGGTGTCGAGCCTCCATTCCGGCCACCGGCTCTTCGCCCGCCCCGGAGTGGTCTCGGCGCACATCTACGGCCTCGCGGTCGACATCTCGATGCTCGAGAACAAGACGATCTTCGGGAATCAACAGCCCGGCGGCGTCACCGAGCGGGCGGTGCGGAACATCCTGCTCCTCCCCGTCGAGCTGCGACCGCAGCAGATCATCTCGCTGCTCGGTCTCGGCGGAGCGTCGTTCCCGCTCTCGAACCACCACGACCACATCCACGTCGGTTACTAGAACGGCAGCCACATGACGGTAGCCCTGAAGAGCCGGGACGGGCGGACGATCTGCGAGCGATGCAGAGTCGCGGACACGCCGCTCGCCCGGCTCAAGGGGCTGCTGGGCAGATCTGAGCTACCGCGGGGCGAAGGCCTTCTCCTTCGCCCCGCCTCGGCCGTTCACACGTGGTTCATGCGCTTCCCGATCGACGCTGTCTTCGTCGACCGCGACCTCGTCGTGGTCGGCGTCGCGGCCGGGCTCCGGCCGTGGCGAGCCGCGGGCCGGCGCGGCGCTCGAGCGGTGCTCGAGCTCCCGGCCGGGGAGGCGGACCGCCGGGGAATCCAACCCGGCGACGCGCTCGTCTTCGCCTAGGCCGGCCGGCTCACGCCGGGACGAGGACCCGCAACGCGCCCGGCTTGATCTCGAAGTCGAGCGGCGGGTGGAGCACGATCGGCTCCCCGTCGAGCGCCGCCTTGACGCGCTCGCGACGCGAATCGACGCGGAAGGTCGGGGCAATCCATTCCGCCCACCCCTCCGCCGCCTCAAGGCGATCGGCGGCGGCGCGCGTAAGGAGCTCGACGAGCCGCGCCCGGCCGACGGCCTCGATCACGTAGGCGTGCAGAAGCCCTTCGTCAAGCCGCTCGCGCTCGGTCAGATCGGTGAGCGAGCCGATGCCGTAATCGTTGTTTGCGACGACGAGCATGAGCACCTGCCGACGCTCGCGTCGCCCGGAGAGATCGAACGCGAGCTCGAGCGGCTGCCTGACGCGGCCCAGCGCGGCCGGGAGGATGCGCACCAGCGCGCCGGCGCGGGTCATCCGGTCGTGCTTCTCGGCGTGGACCATGCTCGCGTAGAGGCCGAGCGAGACGTTGTTCAGGAAGAGACGGCCGCTGACGGTGCCGACGTCGACCCGCCGCTCGCGCCCCTCGAAGGCGCCGAGCGCGCCGATCACGTCGTCGCGGTCGAAGCCGACGTCGCGCGCGAAGTGGTTCCGCGTTCCGAACGGGATCGGGACGAAGGGGAGGTCGCGCGCGATCGCAGCCGCCGCGACGGCCGAGAGCGTGCCGTCGCCCCCAGCGACGCCGAGCACCTCGGCGCCGCGGTCGGCGGCGGCGGCGGCGAGCTCCGACGGGTCCTCGCCGGGGCGAAGCTCGCGAGTCTCGATCCCGAGCCGACGGGCGGCGGTCGCGAGCTCCACCGCGCTGGGCACGGCGTCGCCGGAGCGCGGGTTGACGAGGAGGAAGGGCGGCGAGGTGGGTCGCCTCGTCAGCGGCGCGGAGCGGCGAGCGGCGGCGTCTTGCGCTTCTCGCGTTCTTTCTTCTTGCGCCGGCGATCGTTCTTCCAGCGCTTTGTCGGGCGGTCGCCGCGGCCCATGTAGGCGAAACGCTAGCGGACGTGGTGCGGCACGGTGAGCGGGTGCTGCACGAAGCCGCTTCGGTCGCGGTCGCCGCCCTTCCGAAGGTGCAACGCCACCCGGCCGCCGTCGCGCTCGAGCGCGTGGACGAGCCACGGCCGCCCGTCGACTCGCGACCGGCCGAGCTCGGAGCCAACGGGCGGGAGCTCGCCCTCGTGGACGCGCCGGTAGACCTCGCGCCCTTCGGCGTCCTCGTGGATCGCGATCGTTTCGCCGTCGATTCCCGCCCCGACCGCCGCGCCGCCGGCGCGCCAGACGCGTTGCGGGTCGAACGTCGGCTGCT
>DASZKB010000098.1:0-3377 GCA_035947475.1 Gaiellaceae bacterium
CCTCCAGGTCGCCCTCAACGTCGACACGCTCCTTGCGGACGTCGCCGCCGACGGTCTCGCGCTCGGTGTCGACGTCCTTCTCGAGGCCCACACGCTCGCGGGCGACCGTCTCCTTCTCGACGACCGCCTCCTCGCCGCGAAGCGGGACGTCGATCTCCTCCTCCCCGATGTCGGCGTCGCCGGCCGGGCGGTCGACGGGCTCGCGAGTCACTCGGGCCCGCTCCCGCCGAAGCTCGACGTCCTCCGACACGGGCTCCGTCTCGACCCACTTGCGGAGACGCGCCTGACCGGTCTCGGCCTCGCGCTTCCCAACGCGGAGCTCCTCCTCGTGACGCGTGACGGCGCCCTCGTGCTCGACCGGGGCCTCGTCTTCCGCGCCCATCGTTCCTGGGGCGCCCTCCGTCGTTCCCGGACCCCCCTCCGGGAGCGTGCTCCCGGAGCGACGCTCGGAGTAGCTCAGGCCGTAGTGCTCGTAGAGAGACCGTTCCGTGCTCTCGTCGATCTGGTCAGCGTCGATCTCTGGCGCGCCCGTGACCTGGTCCTTGCTGTAGGGCACGAACAGGCCGTCGCTCCGGAGCTCGGCGCCTTCGACCGGGACGAGTGCGTGCTTCGTGCTGAAGATCCCGGTCCCGATCCCGATCCACTCGGGCTGGCGCGTCTCGTAGTCGTGGTAGATCTCGTCGACCGAGCCGATCTTCTCCCCGTCGGAGGAGTAGACGTCCGCCCCGCGCGCGGCGGCGATCGCTTCCATGGTGACGTGGGTCATTGCTCCCCTCCCTCTCGTTACGACAGACGTGTCGTGCTGCCGGGCCGTGTCGCCGCCTCCCGCTCGGCGGCCTCCGTCTCGGCTCTCTCCCTCGCCTCGACGAACTGCTCGCGGCCGCGCTGCTTGCCGACCTCGAGGTCTCGCCGCACCTGGAGGCGCTGCTCCTGCCCCTTCACGTACGCGTCCTCGAGCATGCGGGCCGCGACGTCGCGCCCGCCCAGCCCGAACGCGAGCGCGGCGGCGAGGGCAAGCGCACCGATCAGAGCGGCGTAGGTGATCCGGACGATCTCGGGAGCGATCTCGAGCTGCTCGAGGATCATGAAGACCGCGATCGCGATGATCAGCCCCGGGACGACGGCGCGTAGGATCCTGCCCGTCGGCGTATCGCCCATCGTTCGGTCGACGAGCGCCGCGACGGCGCCCGCAGCGATTCCGGCCACGAGGAAGATCGCGACGGCCGCGAGCACGTTCGGCAGGTACAGGAAGACGCGCCCCATGAAATCGGTGAGCGCGTCGATCCCGAGCACCGAGACCGCCAAGGCAGCGGCGCCGAGGAAGAGCGCCCAGAACGCGACTCCGCCGAGGAGCCGCGACGGGCTCGAGGTCGCGCGCGAGATCCACTCGCCGCTCCGTCCGGACATGACCGTTCGGTCGAAGCCCGCCCGCTCGAGCACGCGCCCGACCAGGCGCCCCGCGACCTTCGCGACGATGTAGCCCAGGATCAGGACGACGAGCGCGCCAATGAGAGCCGGAAGCCACGCGAAGAAGACGACGAACGCGCGCTCGATCGTGTCGACTATTGCGCCGATGACCATAGAACCCCTCCCTCGTAGGGACTGCTGCGAGTGCACGCGCCCCTCTCCGTGCGCGCCGACCCTCCAGACACGCGACGGCCCGGAAAAGTTACGGGCGTAACCCTTGCGCGCTCCGACGTGTCTTCCATAGCGGGATGACGAGCGACGAAGTGCTCGTGGAGCGGACGCTGTCCGGAGACCTCTCCGCGTTCGAGACGCTCGTGGAGCGCCACCGGGACGTCGTCTACCGAGTGGCGAGGCGGATCGTCGGAGACGACGAGGCGGACGACGTCGCCCAGGATGCATTCCTTCGCGCGTTTCACCGCCTCTCGCTCTTCCGCGGCGAGTCGCCGTTTCGGTCGTGGCTCCTGCGCATCGCGCACAACGCCGCGCTGAACGCGCTCACGCGGCGGCGGGTCGAACCACTGGAGGACGCCGACGCCGGCGAGCCCGACGAGCTCGGGGCCGGCGTGCACCGGACGCCCGCCGAGGACCTCGAGGTGAGCGAGCGGCGCCGGCGCCTCGCAGTGAAGCTGCGCGAGATCGGGCCGCCGCACCGGACCGTGCTCGTCCTTCGCGACATCGAGGGGCTGAGCTACGAGGAGATCGCGGAGGTGATGGAGACGCCGGTCGGGACCGTGAAGGGCCGGCTGCACCGGGCCCGCCGCGAGCTCATCGAGATTCTCCGCCGGAACACCTACGAGTGGGAGCTGCCGGAATGAACGACGACCGAACGCCCGACGAGGAGCTCACCCCGGCCGAGGAGCGCCTCCTCGCGCTCCTGACGCTTCTCCGGGCCGAGACGCCGCGCTCCGACCGCGCTCTCACGGACGCGGTCCTCCGGACGGCGCGGTGGCAGCTCGTGTTCCTGGGCGTATTTCGTGCGGTGGGGGGCTTCGCTACGGCGACCGTGGACACCCTCGCGGCGATCGTCGGCATACGCGCCGGCTCGAGAGGGAAGTGAGGTGATCGTCTTGACGACCATCCTGGAGCGCGCGGCCGCGACGCTCGGAGAGGCGCTTCCGCGCATCGGCGGCGCCATCCTCCTCCTCGTCCTCGGCCTCCTGGCCGCCCGGCTCGCCGGCCGCCTGGTCCGGCGAGGGCTGCTCGCCATCGGCGTCGACGGGCTCGCGGAGCGGTTCGGCGTCCACGACGTCTTCGCCCGCGTCGGGCTCCCGCGCTCGCTCGCGCACGTTCTCGGGCGCTTCGTCCGCATCACGCTGGTCGTCGTCGTGGTCGTCGCGGCGTTGTCGCTCCTCGGTCTCGCGGGCGTCGGAGCGGCGTTGAACGCGGCCCTTCTCTTCGTGCCGAAGCTCTTCGTCGCGCTCGTCATCGTCCTCGTCGGCGTCGTCGTCTCACAGCTCCTGGGGGACTGGGCCGATCGTCTCGCCGATCAGATGGCCCTCGGCTTTCCGCTCGGCCGCGTCGTGCAGGTGGCGATTCTCGCGACGTTCGTCCTGACGGCGCTCGCGCAGCTCGGCATCCCGACCGAGATCCTCTTCACGCTCATCGTGATCGCGCTCGTGGCCGCCGCTCTGGCCGGAGCGCTCGCCCTCGGTCTGGGCGGCCGCGAGGTCGCGCGCGAGGTGAGCGCGGGCCGTTACCTCGCCGCGACGTACGAGGTCGGCCAGACGATCACGATCGCCGACGTCCGCGGCGAGATCGTCGCCCTCGAGCGGGCGGCGACCGTGCTCCGAACGGACGACGGGCGCACCGTCCGCGTTCCGAACCATCTCCTGCTCGAGTCGGTCGTCACCCTCGAGGAGCGGGCGCCGCGGCCGGGCGGTGAGGCGCCGCCTTCGTAGACGCGGTCATAG
>DASZKB010000099.1:0-1699 GCA_035947475.1 Gaiellaceae bacterium
CGCGCCGCCGCGGTGCGCCTCGCTCGCGGCACGCTCGAGGTCGAGGAAGGCTTGCTCGGGCGGGCGCTCGGCTACGGGACGCTCGTCGCCGGCGACCTCGAGATCCCCTACGTCCCGCGCGAAGTGGCGCGCCTGCTCGCCTAGATAGAACGTACGTTCGGACAGCTAGACTTGCTCTCATGGCGGCTGACGAGCTCGTCGTCCACGGCGCCCGCGAGCACAACCTGAAGGACATCACTGTCCGCCTGCCGCGGAACCGCCTCGTCTGCGTGACCGGGCTCTCGGGCTCCGGGAAGTCCTCGCTGGCGTTCGACACGATCTACGCCGAGGGGCAGCGGCGCTACGTCGAGTCGCTCTCCGCGTACGCGCGCCAGTTCCTCCAGATGATGGAGAAGCCGGACGTGGACTCGATCGACGGGCTCTCGCCCGCCATCTCGATCGACCAGAAGACCACCTCGCGGAACCCGCGGTCGACCGTCGGCACCGTCACGGAGATCTACGACTACCTTCGGCTCCTCTACGCGCGGATCGGGCGGCCCCACTGCCCGGTCTGCGGACGTCCGATCGCCGGCCAGTCGGTCGAGGCGATCGTCGACCAGGTGCTCCAGCTCCCCGACGGCACGAAGTTCACGGTGAACGCGCCGGTCGTCCGCGACCGCAAGGGCGAGTACAGGGATCTCCTCGAGCAGCTTCGCGGCGAGGGGTTCACGCGCGTCAGGGTCGACGGCGGGCAGCGCCTCCTCGAGGAGCCCATCGAGCTCGACAAGAAGTTCAAGCACACGATCGAGGTGGTGGTCGACCGCCTCTCGATGAAGCCGGACCTGCGGCACCGCCTCACCGACTCGATCGAGACGGCGCTTCGCCTCGCGGACGGCCTCGTGACGATCGACGTCGTGGACGGCGAGGAGATGACGTTCTCGGAGCGCTTCGCGTGCCCCGACCACGGCGTCGGGCTGCCGGAGCTCCAGCCGCGCATCTTCAGCTTCAACTCCCCGCACGGCGCCTGCCCGCGGTGCACGGGGCTCGGCGCCCAGCAGGAGATCGACCCGGATCTGATCGTTCCCGACCCGTCGCTTTCGATCGCCGAAGGGGCGCTCGTCCCGTGGTCGCTCGGGAGCTCGAGCGGCTTCTACGACGCCGTGATCGAGGCGATCGCCGAGCGCTACGAGCTCGATCTCGACCGGCCCTGGAGCGAGCTGCCGGAGTGGCAGCGGAATCTCTTCCTCTACGGGACGAACGGAGACCGGGTCTACGTCCACTACCGCAACCGGATGGGACGCCGGCGCTCGTACATGCTCGCGTTCGAGGGGATCGTCTCCAGCCTCGAGCGCCGTTACCGCGACACGGACTCCTCGCAGCAGCGGGAGCGGATCGAGGAGTACATGAGCTTCCGGCCGTGCCCGGTGTGCAAGGGCGCCCGTCTCAAGCCGGAGGTCCTGGCCGTGACCGTGAGCGCGAAGAACATTCACGAGTTCACGCGCATGTCGGTGACGCGCGCGATCGAGTTCATCGACGACCTCGAGCTCACCGAGACGGAGAAGCTGATCGGCGCGCGCGTCCTGAAGGAGATCCGCGAGCGGCTCACCTTCCTCGACAACGTCGGCGTCGGCTACCTCCAGCTCGACCGCGCGGCGGCGAGCCTCTCGGGTGGGGAGGCGCAGCGCCTGCGTCTCGCGACGCAGATCGGCTCGCAGCTCGT
>DASZKB010000100.1:0-2259 GCA_035947475.1 Gaiellaceae bacterium
GTAAGGCGTCGCGTTGAACGTTTCCGCCGCCTCCACGACCGCCTGCTCGAGCGGCGACAGCCGTCGCAGCATCGGCTCCTCGACGACGGGCGGCGGCTCGGTGCGCCGCGGCTCGAGGAGGCCGAGGCCGGGGAAGCGCCGACGGCGGCGCGGGCTGTCGGGGACGAGCGGCGTCGTCGGCGTCCCCTCCTTCAGCCAGCCGTGCTCGCTCGCCGCCTCCGTGCAGAGCGGGCAGACCTCGACCCATTCGTCGCTGCCCGGCGTGAACCGCGTCGCCTCCTCGCCCATGAGGAGGGTGCGCCGGCAGATCGCGCACGAGCGGACGACGTCCTGCTTCTTGACCGTCACCCGGGAGGTCACGCCTTCGCCTCTTCGCGCTCTCGCTTCGCCTCGTCGATCAGCTTCTGCGCGATGTGCGAGGGCACATCCTCGTAGCGGAGGAAGCTCATCGTGTAGTCGCCCCGCCCCCCCGTCAGCGAGGTGAGCGCTTGCGAGTACGTCAAGATCTCGGCCATCGGGATCTCGGCACGGATGGTCGTCATGCCCCCGCGCGGCTCCATGCCGAGGAGGCGGCCGCGGCGCGAATTGAGGTCGCCGTTCACCGCCCCGACCGTGTCGTCGGGCACGGTGGCCTCGAGCGACATGATCGGCTCGAGGAGCACGGGATCAGCTTGCCCGTATGCGTCCTTGAACGCGAGCGACCCCGCGATCTTGAACGCGAGCTCGGACGAGTCGACCGAGTGGTACTGGCCGTCCACGAGGCGTACGCGGACGCCGGTCACGGGCGCCCCGGCGAGCTCGCCGGCCTGGAGCGTCTCCTGGATCCCCTTGTCGACCGCCGGCCGGAAGGCCTGCGGGATGACGCCGCCCACGATCTCGTCCGAGAACTCGTAGCCGTCGCGGCTCGGCAGCGGCTCGAGGATGACGTGGCAGTCCCCGAACTGGCCGCGGCCGCCCGTCTGCTTCTTGTGCCGGCCGTGGCCCCTCGCCTCCTTGCGGACGGTTTCGAGGTACGGGACGCGCGGACGATGGAGGTCGACGTCCGCGCCGAAGCGCCGGCGCATGCGCTCGATCGCGACCTCGACGTGCACCTGGCTCATCCCGGCGAGCAGCTGCTCGCCGGTGCGCTCGTCCCGGCGGAGGACGAGCGTGGGGTCCTCCTCCGTGAGACGGCGAAGCGCGGTCGCCACCTTCTCCTCGTCGCCCTTCGTCTTCGGCGTGACGGCGAAGCTCATGACCGGCTGCGGGAACTCGAGGCGCGGCAGCGGCACGTCGCCGTCCTGCGTGACGAGGAGGTCGCCCGTCATCGTCTCCTTCAGCTTCGCGACGGCGCCGATGTCACCCGACACGAACTCGCCGGACTGCTCGTGCTCCTTCCCCTGCAGCATGAGCAGGTGCCCGATCCGCTCCTTCGCGTGCGTGCGCGCGTTCACGAGCGTCGAGTCCGGCGAGACGGTTCCCGCCAGAACGCGGAAGATGTTGATGCGCCCCGCGAACGGGTCGGCGAGCGTCTTGAAGACGAAGGCGGCGGCGCCGTCGTCGGGAGCCTCGATCGTCGCCGGCTTCTCCGCGGGCGACGGCACCCCCTCGACCACGAGGTCGAGGAGCGAGGTCGCGCCGAGCGTCTTCGTGGCCACGCCGCACGCGACCGGAAACACCTCGCCGCGCGTGACCGCGTCGTGGAGGGCGCGCCCGAGCTCGTCGCCCGAGAGCTCCTCGCCCTCGAGGTAGCGCTCCATCAGCGCCTCGTCCGTCTCGACCACGGCGTCCACGAGCTTCTCGCGGTACTCGGCCGCCTGGTCGGCCAGCTCCTCGGGGATCTCGGCCGCTGCTCCCTCGCGGTCGCCGTCGGTCGAGAGGTGCGCGCGGAGGTGAAGGAGGTCGACAACTCCCTGGAGCTCGTGCTCGCGCCCGATCGGGATCTCGACGGCGACGCAGCGCGGCGAGAGCTGGCTGCGGATGCTCTCGAGGGCGGCGAAGAAGTCCGCCCGCTCGCGGTCGAGCATGTTGACGAAGAGAACGCGCGAGATGCCGAGCGCCTCGCAGCGGTCCCAGAGCCGGGAGGTCTGCACCTCGACGCCGGCGACGCCGCTCACGACGACGAGCGCCCCCTCGACCACTCGGAGCGCAGCCAGCGCGTCCGCGAGGAAGCCGGGATCCCCGGGCGTGTCGATGAGATTGATCTTCCGGCCCTGCCACTCGAGATGGCAGAGCGAGGCCGAGAGCGACATCTGGCGCTTGTGCTCGTCCTCGTCCCAG
>DASZKB010000101.1:0-1983 GCA_035947475.1 Gaiellaceae bacterium
TACTTCTTGCCGTCCGCGCCGTAGAGCCAGACGCCCTCCGCGCGCTCGATGAGCGGGTAGGCGCGGTCGAGCTCCCTGGGGAAGACGGCCGTCTCGTCGGAACGGATGAAGCCGTCCGTCATCGCGCCTCCGGAGTCCCGCACCACGCGGCGCCCGAGGGGATCGACACGACCTCGACGATCGGCGTCTCGGGGTCGATCTCGGACGGTGGGTAGTCGGTGTACCAGCTCCACGCGGGCCGGTTCGCGGCGAGCCAGTCGTCGCGCCCCGCCGCGGCCCCGACCGCTCGTTCGATCTCTCCGCGTGGAACCGAGCCGAACCCGCGCTCGTCGGCGTTCGCGGGCAGATAGGTGGTGTTCAGTGCGACGTCGCACCGCTCGGGGACGTTCGAGATGAAGACGCCGCCGCGGATCATCGTCGGGTGGACGGCGGGCACGCCGAGGAGCGGGTGCTGCTTGTCGTCGCGGCCCGCCCACTGGGCCGAGAGCTCGTCGAGCGCCGCGAGGAGGGGCATCGTCTTCTGGATCGCGTTCACGCCGCCGCCCTCCTACCAGGGCGGCTGGTTCATCTCGGCGTGGGCCGACCGGCCCGGCACGGAGAGCGTCCCGTGGAGGAGGCCGCGGGTCGCGATCCAGAGGTTGAACCTCGTCGGCTCGGGGACGAGCCCCGCGTCCGCCCGGTATCCGCGCGCGATCGCGGCGATCGTCCCCATCGCGCACGTCTCCTCGTCCGGGACGGTCTCGAAGACGACGTCACCGGCGAGCTCCACGTCGCACGCGCGCAGGGCCTCGAGCGCGAAGAGCGCCGCGCCGATCCCGCCCTTCATGTCGCAGGCGCCGCGCCCGTAGATGCGCCCGCCGCGCACGTCGGCTGCAAACGGCGGCGACGTCCAGCGCTCCTCGTCCCCGGCACTGACGACGTCGATGTGCCCGTTGATGAGGAGCGAGCGTCCCCCGCCCGAGCCGCGAAGCACGCCCACCGTGAGCGGTCGCCCCTCCCAGTGGTGCCACGGCGGCATCATCGGGTGGTCGGAGAACTCGGCGGCGTCCGGCTCCCAGTGGTCGACTTCGGCGCCTAAGGCTCCGAGGCGCTCGGCCACGTACTCCTGAAGCGGGCGCTCGTCGTTGGTTCGATGCTCCGAGTCGGGCGATAGGTCCACCGACGTCGTGTCGAACCGAACCAGGGTGCGAACGAGCTCGACGAGGTCGTCGACCTTCGCCTCGATCTGGTCGTCTACCTCGGTCGCATAAAGGAGTCGACTCAAGGCCTTTTGGATGCTACGGCCGTCTTCGATCGCCCGTCAAGCCACCACAACCGGGACGTCCTGGGGTAGCTGACGGACGTAGTCGACGCGCTCGTCGTCCGCCCCGGCGGGCGCGACCGACGCGACGAGCACCTCCTCGCGCGTGTGCGCGGCCTCCGTCAGCACGTCGCCGCCGGGGCCGATCGAGCGGCTTCCGCCCACGAAGCGGAGCGGCCCTGACGATCCGACGAGGTTGGCGTAGAGGTGGGGGATGCGGTTCTCGAGGGCGCGCGCCCGCGTGGCGACGTCGTGGTCGGCGTAGAAGGGCTCCATGTTTGCCGACGCGGTGACGAGGAGGTCCGCGCCCGCGACCGCGAGCCGGCGTGCGAGCTCGGGGAACTCGACGTCGAAGCAGATGAGGGGCGCGACCCGGCGCCCGGCGAGCTCGACGACGACGAGCTCGCGCCCCGGCACGAAGGCGTCCGTCTCGGCCCCGAACAGCTGCACCTTGCGGTAGACGCACCTCAGTGTGCCGTCCCGCTCGATGCACGCGACCGAGTTCGCGACGCCGTCCGCCGTCCGCTCCACGAACCCGACGACGACCGCCGTCGAGGCTGCGCGAGCCGCATCGGCGACGGCGGCGAGCTCCGCGCCCCCTGCGGCGCGCGCCGCGCGGACGACCTCGCGAAGGGAGTACCCCGAGAGGAAGAGCTCAGGGAAAACGGCGAGGTCGGCGTCCG
>DASZKB010000102.1:0-15454 GCA_035947475.1 Gaiellaceae bacterium
CGAAGACGTAGTAGACGATCGGCGTGTCCGGGCTCCCCTGCTGCATGAGGGAGAAGCGCGGGACGCCGGCCTCGTCCAGCGCGCACACCTCGCCGTCGATGACGCAGTCCGGCGTCTTGAGGGCCTTCTCGACCGCCCGCTCACGGAGCGGCGCGAGCGCCTCGCGCAGCTGCTCGACCGGCGGAACGCGACGGTGCGGCTCTCCGAGGCGTTCGAGGACGGCGAGGCGCTTGCCGCGCACGTCCAGGAGGTCGGTCTCGAAGGCGTGATGGCGAAGCGCGCCTCGTCGCGCTACCGGCCGGGGGAGCGGACGCGCGAATGGCTCAAGGTGAAGCCGGGCCGCGAGCGGCAGGAGTTCGTGATCGCCGGCTACACGAGAGGGAAGGGGCGGCGCGAGCGGAGCTTCGGCTCGCTCGTCCTCGCCAGCTGGCGCGGCCGCGAGCTCGTGTACGTCGGCAATTGCGGCACCGGGTTCAGCGAGGACGAGATCGAGCGCCTGCTCCGGAAGCTGCGCCCGCTCGAGCGAACGACGCCGCCCTTCCGCGTCGTGCCCCAGATGCCGCGCGTTCGCAAGGGCGACGTCGTCTGGGTGACGCCGCGGCTCGTCTGCGAGGTCGAGTTCACCGAGTGGACGCACGACGGCCATCTCCGCGCGCCGGCGTACATGGGCCTCCGCGAGGACAAGCCGGCGAAGGAGGTACGGAAGGAGCAGCCGCTCGAGGACGAGGTTCGGCGCGCCGGCCGCGCGCTGAAGCTCTCGAACCTCGACAAGGTCTTCTGGCCCGGCGAGGGGATCACGAAGGGCGACCTCCTCGACTACTACCGCGCCGTCGCGCCCGTTCTCGCCCGGCACCTGAAGGACCGCCCGTTCACGATGAAGCGCTACCCGGAGGGGATCGAGGGGGGCCACTTCTTCCAGAAGGACGCCCCCGGGCACATGCCCGAGTGGATCCCGACGTTCCCCTACATGGCCGACACGCGCGAGCGGCCGCGGCGGAAGAAGCTCGTGCGCTCGCCGCTCGTGAACGACGAGCTCGCCCTCCTCTGGATGGTGAACATGGGCTGCATCGACATGAACGCGTGGTACTCGCGCGTGGACCGCCCCGAGCGGCCCGACTTCGTCCTCTTCGACCTCGATCCGACCCCGGAGGTTCGCTTCCGCGAGACGGCGCTGGTCGCGCTCCTCGTCAAGGAGGCCCTCGACGCCCTGGGGCTCGAGGGCTTTCCGAAGACGAGCGGGGCCGACGGCATGCACGTGCTCGTGCCGGTGGAGCGCCGCTACACGTACGACGAGACGCGCCGCTTCGCGGAGATCGTGGCCGGGGCCCTCGCCCGCGCGCATCGCGGGCTGGTCACGACCGAGTGGACGAAGGCGAAACGCCGGGGCGTGTTCATCGACGCGAAGCAGAACGCCGAGGGGGCGACGATCGCCTACGTGTACTCCGTGCGACCGCATCCCGGCGCGCCCGTGTCCGCGCCGCTCCGTTGGGACGAGGTGACCGAGGACCTCGACCCGCGCGACTTCACGATGGAGGTCGTGCTCGATCGGCTCGCGCGGCACGGTGACCTCTACGAGCCCGTCCTGAAGAAGCGCCAGTCCCTTCGCGCCGCGCTCGCGGCCGCCGCCGGCCGCTAGTCGTCGCGGAGCGGGCGCGGGTGGCCGAGCATCCCGAGCTCGGCGATGTCGCGGCGGAAGAGGAGCGACACCGTCCAGTCGGTGACCACGCGCAGCTTCCGCGTGAAGAGCGGTAGCTGGTACAGGTGGTAGGTGCGGGTGACCCACCAGGCCGGGAATCCGCGGAGCCTCACGCCGAAGACGTCGGCGATGCCCTTGTAGCGCCCGAGCGTCGCGACCTGTCCCAGCATGCGGTAGCGGTAGGGACGGACTTCTCCTCGGAGGTTCTTCGCCAGGCGGCGCGCCTGCCGGAGCGCGTGCTGGGAGGTCGGCGGATCGGGCTGCTCCGGCGTGGCCTCGTTCGGGACCCGTGCGCAGTCGCCGAGCGCCCAGACGTGGTCGTGGCCCTCCACCTGAAGGGTCGGCCCGACGCGGACGCGACCGCGCTCGTCGAGCGGTAAGCCGAGCCGGGCGACGAACGGGTCCGGCCGCACCCCGGCGGTCCAGACGAGTGTGCTCGTCAGGATGCGCGCCCCGTTCGAGAGGAGGGCGGCGTGCGGCTCGAGCGCCTCGAGCGTCGTCCCGACGTGGATCTCGACGCCGCGCCGCTCGAGAATCTCGGCGGCGTAGTCGCCGAGCCGCGTCGGGATCTCGGGCAGGATCTTCGGCGCTGCGTCGACGAGCACCCAGCGCTGCGGCTCGTGGCGGAGCCCGGGGTAGTAGCGGACCGCGTCGCGGACGAGATCGGAGAGCTCGGCAAGCGCCTCGACGCCCGCGTACCCCGCGCCCACGAACACGTACGTGAGCTCTCGCCGCCGGTGGCCTTCGCTTCGAGCCGCCACGGCGGCCTCTAGGCGGCGGAGGACGTGATTTCGAAGCTGGATCGCGTCCGCCAGATCGCGGAAGCCGAGGCCGTAGTCGGCAAGCCCTGGGATGGGGAGCACCCGGGCTACGGACCCCATCGCGACGACGAGGTCTCGGTACCCGATCCAGTAGAGCTCCTCCTCGGTCGCGACCTGCACGCGCTGGCGCTCGGCGTCGAGCGCGACGGCGCGCCCGAGCACGAGGTCGGCGTGCGGGCACATGATCCGGAGCGGGACGACGACGTGGCGTGGCTCGAGCGTTCCCGAGGCCGCCTCCGGCAGGAGCGGCGTGAAGAGCATGAAGTTCTCGGGGCTGACGACCGTCGCGCCTTCGCGCCCGAGCAGACGGGCGACGTACGCGCCCGCGAAGCCGCCGCCGATCACCAGCGTTCCACCTCGGGCGGCGACGGTCGCGCTCATCGTGCGCTTCTATCATCGCCGCGTGGTCGGCAGCGCGACGGCGGTTCAGATCTCGGTGATCGGGAGCGGCGCCGACGCCGAGGAACGCGCGGAGGAGGTCGGCCGCCTGCTCGCCGAGCGACGTGCCGTCGTTATCACGGGAGGCCGAGGAGAGGTCATGGCGGCGGCCTCACGAGGTGCGAAGGCGGCCGGGGGGACGACGATCGGCATCCTCCCCGGCGAGACGCGAGCGGGCGCCAACGAGTGGCTGGACTACGCCGTCGTCACCGGGATCGGTCACGCTCGCAACCTCGCCGTCGTCGCGTCCGGAGACGCGGTCATCGCGGTGGGAGGCCGATGGGGCACGCTCGCCGAGATCGGCTTCGCGCGCGTCCTCGGCCGCCCCGTGGTCGTGCTCGACCCTGGCTGGGACGTGAGCGGCGAGGGCGTCGAGCACGCCCCGACGCCCGCCGAGGCCGTCGAGCTCGCGCTGCGGCTGGCGGCGCCGCCGCCCGCGCCGGCACGGTAAGGCCGTTCGCGTCTGTTGCCTCCCGCCCGAGCGGGCGTTACGCTCGCCCACGATGCAGATCGCGCTTCTCGGCGACCGATCGTCGAGCCTTCCGGCCGACTGGGCGAACGAGACGGTGGTCGCGCTCATCGGCGACATCCGCGTGGACGCATCAGCAGGCGCGAGCGACGGCGCCTCGCTGACGACGGTCGGCCTCTTCGGGGACGTCCGCGTCCAGGTCCCGCCCGGGAGCCGCGTCCGGCAGGGCGGCTTCGGAGTCCTCGGCGACCGGCGGATCGACGTCTCCGCCGGCGAGGGCCCGCAGGTCGAGATAAACGTCTACTCGCTCTTCGGCGACGTCGTCGTCACCGACGGGCCCGCCTGAGCGCGCCGAAGCTCGGCGATCCGCCTCTCGAGGAACGCCCGCTCGGCCGGGTTCGTCGCGAGCGTCAGCGCCGTCTCGTACGCGCGCCCTGCCTCGTCGGCCCTTCCGCTCCTGCGCAGGAGATCGGCTCGGGCGGCGTGAAGCAGGTGGTAGTCGTCGAGGCCCTCGATTCGCTCGACGAGCGCAAGGCCGTGCTCCGGGCCGGTCGCCATCGCAACGGCGACCGCGCGGTTCAGCTCGACGACCGGGGAGGGGGCGCGCCGCGCGAGCGCGTCGTAGAGGGCGGCGATCTGAGGCCAGTCCGTCTCCTCCGGGCGCGCCGCCTCGGCGTGGAGCGCCGCGATCGCCGCTTGCAGCTGGTAGGGCCCCGGACGCCGTAACCTGAGCGCCCGCTCGAGCACCCGCTTTCCTTCGTCGATTCGTGCCTCGTCCCAGCGCGCTCGGTCCTGATCCTCGAGGAGGACGAGGTCGCCTGTCGGGGTCGTGCGCGTTTCCCGGCGCGAATCGTGCAGGAGCATCAGCGCCAGGAGGCCGAGCGCCTCGGGCTCGTCCGGCATGAGCACCGCGAGGAGCTTGGCGAGCCGGATCGCCTCGTCGCAGAGCTCGTCCCGCACGAGCCGGTCAGCAGCGGTCGCGGCGTAGCCCTCGTTGAAGACGAGGTAGAGGACGGTCAGAACGGAGCGAAGCCGCTCGGGCAGCAAGTGGTCCGGCGGGATCCGAAGGGGGATGCCGGCATCCCGGATCTTGCGCTTCGCCCGGACGAGCCGCTGCGCCAGAGTCGGCTCCGGAACGAGAAGCGCCCGCGCGATCTCGGGCGTCGTGAGCCCGCCGACCATCCGGAGCGTCAGGGGAACGCGTACGTCGAGCGCGAGCGCGGGGTGGCAGCAGGCGAAGACGAGCGCGAGCCGCTCGTCCGGTATCGAGCCTTCCTCGTTCACCACGGGGATCTCCTCCAGTCGTCCCAGAAGCTCCGTCTTCCGGGCCAGCACACGGTCGCGGCGAATCCGATCGATCGCCCGGTTGCGCGCGGTCGCGAGGATCCAGGCGCCGGGGTTGTCCGGCGGTCCGCCGCGCCAGCGCTCGAGCGCGGTCGCGAACGCGTCCTGCACGGCGTCTTCGGCGAGGGTGAGGTCGCCCGTCGCGCGCGCGAGCACGGCGACCGAGCGACCCCACTCCTCCCGAAAGAGGTCCTCGAGCGCGGCTACCGAGCCGCCTCCTGCGGAATCTCGAGGAGCGGCCGAACCTCGACCGAGCCGAGCCCGCGGGCCGCTGACGGGATCTTCGCGCCCCACTCGATCGCCTCGTCGAGCGACTCGACGTCAACCAGGTAGTAGCCGCCGAGCTGCTCCTTCGTCTCGGCGAAGGGGCCGTCCGTCGTCATCGTCTCCCCGCCGTCCACGCGAACAGTGGTCGCGGTCGCGGTCGGCTGCAGCGCGCTCCCGTCGATGTACGCGCCGCGCTCCTGAAGCTCGCCCGTGTAGGCGAAGTACTGCTCCATGATCGCGCCGCGTTCCTCGTCGCTGAGGCTCTGCCAGCGGGCCTCGTCGTCGTAGATGAGAAGCATGTAGCGCACGGTGCGCCTCCTTTCGTCCGTTTACGACTCTACGACGAACGAGTCGTCACGAAATCGACAGCTCAGACGCGACCGTTTTTCGAGAGCATCCGCCGGAGAAGGGTGAGGGCGCCCTCCTTGTCGAGGAGCTCGTTCAGGTTCCCGCACTTCGGCGACTGCACGCACGAGGGGCACCCGCGCTCGCACGGACAGCCGGCGAGGAGCCGCTCCGTGTCCGCAACCCAGCCCTCGAACGCGTCGAAGCCGCGCTTCGCGATCCCCACGCCGCCCGGATGGCCGTCGTAGATGAAGATGGTCGGCCGTCCGGTCTGGAAATGGACGTTCGTCGAGAGGCCGCCGATGTCCCAGCGGTCGCACATCGCCCAGAGCGGCAGCACCGCGATCATCGAGTGCTCGGCTGCGTGGAGCGAGGCGAGGAGGCGCGGCATCTCCTCGAGGCCGGCAAGCGTCCACGGCTCGGGGACGAACCAGACCGCCTCGGTCTCGAAGGTCGTCGGGGGGAGGTCGAGGGCGACCGTCTCGAGCGTCTCCTGCTCGCGGATGGACTTCTTCTGGTAGGCGATCACCTGCTCGGTGACGCTGACGGCGCCGAACGCGAGCGCGACGCCCAACCGCTCCTCCTCCACGTCCGCCCGCTCGATCGCGGTCGTGGTCTCCTTCTTCGCCTGGGTGTAGTAGTCGCCGACGAAGGGCTCGACCAGGGCGGCGCCCGCGGTGGGATCGAGCGAGAGGACGCGGTAGGAGTCGCCGAGGTGAAGGTAGATCGCACCCTCGTGCACGGTCGAGTAGGCGCGCTCGCGCTCGACGATCCCGAGCACCGAGCCCGTCGCCGCATCGACGACGGAGACGGCGTCAGGGCTCGCTGAGCGGAGGGCGACTCGCGCGGCCGGGTAGTCGCGCCCGGCCCAGACGTACCCGGCGCGCGTCCGCTTGAGGTCGCCGGCCTCGGCGAGAACCTCCGCGCGCGCGAGCGCCGCGTCGCCCAGCACGGCGCCGTCGCGCTCGTCGAGCGGCGCCTCGAAAGCGGCCGCCCGCACGTGCCCGTCGAGGACGCGCGGGTTCGCGTGGTCGAGGATCGCCGCCTCGACGCGGCGGCCCAGCAGCGCCCGCGGCTCCCGCATGAAGAACTGGTCGAGCGCGTCCTCGGACGCGACGAGAAGCGCGAGCCCGTGGCTCCGTCGCCCGGCTCGCCCCCACTGCTGGCGCAGGCTCGCGACGGTGCCGGGGAACCCGACCGAGATCGCGCAGTCGAGCAGGCCGACGTCGATCCCGAGCTCGAGCGCGTCCGTGGCGGTGACGCCGAGGAGCTCGCCCTCGACGAGGCGGCGCTCGATCTCGCGCCGCTGCGCCGGCGTGTAACCGGCGCGGTAGGGAGAGAGGCGCGGCGCGAGGTCCGGGACGCGCTCGCACGTGAAGCGATGGATCAGCTCGGCGGCCTTCCGCGACTTCGCGAAGCAGATCGTCCGCAGGTCGAGCGAGACGAGCTGGGCCAGGATCCGCGCCGCCTCTCCCAGGGGGCTCGCTCGCAGGCCGAGCTCGGCGTCGAGAAGAGGCGGGTTCCAGAAGACGATCGTCCGCTCCGCGCGCGGCGCGGCGTCCTCGTCGACGACGCGGACGTCGAGGCCGAGCAAGGCCCTCGCCTGCTCTCCGGGGTTCGCGATCGTGGCCGACGCGAGAAGAAACTGCGGCTCGGCGCCGTAGATCGCCGCCGTTCGCCGCAGGCGGCGCAGGACGTTGCCGACGTGCGATCCGAAGACGCCGCGGTAGACGTGGGCCTCGTCCACGACGACGTAGCGGAGGTTCGCGAGCACGTCGCCCCAGCGGTCGTGATGCGGAAGGACGCCGACGTGGAGCATGTCCGGGTTCGTGAGGATCACGTTCGCCCACTTGCGGATCTGCCAGCGCCGCTCGGCCTCCGTGTCGCCGTCGTAGATGGCGGCCCGCACGCCCGGGAGCCTGAAGGAGGCGAGCGACCGGGCCTGATCCTGCGCGAGCGCCTTCGTCGGGTAGAGGTAGAGCGCGCGCTGCTTGGCGTCCGCCGCGAGGCCGTTCAGAACCGGGAGGTTGAAGGCGAGCGTCTTGCCGCTCGCCGTCCCCGTCGAGACGATGAGGTGCTCGCCGCGCTCGGCGGCGGCGAAGGCCGCGGCCTGGTGAGCGTAGAGAGCGTTCAAGCGGCGCTCCGCGAGCGCGTCCGCGACGCGCGCGTGGAGACCCGCGGGGAGCGCTTCGGTGCGCGCCTCCTTGGCCGGGATCTCGTCGACGTGCGCGACCTCGTCACCGGCGAGAAGGTCGCCGAACGCGGCCACGGTCGCCATCCCGGGCGATGGTAGCCTCACCGCCCGTGATCCCCCGCTGCCTCACGATCGCGACCTCCGACTCCGGCGGCGGGGCAGGGATCCAGGCCGACCTGAAGGCGTTCGCCCGCCTGGGATGCCACGGGATGACCGCGATCGTGGCCCTGACGGCGCAGAACACGGTGGCGGTGACCGACGTCCACGAGGTGCCGCCTCCGTTCATCCGCGCGCAGCTCGACGCCCTCTTCGACGACATCGGCGTGGACGCCGCGAAGACGGGGATGCTCTTCAGCGCGCCGATCATCGAGACGGTGGCGGATTTCCTCGAGGGCCGCCGCGTCCCGCTCGTCGTCGACCCGGTCATGGTGGCCGCCTCGGGCGCGAAGCTCCTCCTCGACGACGCGGTGGCCGTTCTGGTCGAGAGGCTCCTCCCGCTCGCGACCGTCACGACGCCCAACCTGCACGAGGCGTGCGCGCTCGCGGGCATCCCGTACCGCGACGACGCCGACCGCGGCGCGCTCGCCGAGGCGATCCACAAGCTCGGCGCGCCTGCCGTCATCGTCACGGGAGGGCACGGGGCGGACGCGGTCGACTGGCTCTTCGACGGCGACGAGCACGTCCCCATCCCCGTCGAGCGCTACGGCGACGAGGCGACTCACGGGGCGGGATGCACGCACTCGGCGAGCCTCTGCGCGCTTCTCGCGCAGGGCGAGAGCCTCGAGGACGCCGCGCGCGGCGCGGCCCAGATCGCCTCGGAGGCCGTGAAAGCGGGTCTAGCGCGGATCGGCGCGGGAGCCGGGCCCGTCGACGTCTTCGGACTTGCACCTCAGCGAGCTGGGTGAGTTCGGGCTCCTCGCGGAGCTCGAGCGAAACGGACTCGCGTACGGGATCGGCGACGACGCCGCCGTGTTCGCCGACGGCGTCGTCGTCACGCAGGACCTCCTCGTCGAGGAGGTCCATTTCCGCCTCGACTGGACCTCGTGGCGGGACCTCGGGTACAAGGCCGGCGCCGTCAACCTGAGCGATCTCGCCGCGATGGGCGCCGAGCCGGCGGGGCTCCTCGTCGCCTTCGCCGCGCCGCCCACGACCGACGTCGCGGACGTCTTCGAGCTCTACCGGGGGCTCGGCGAGACCGGGTTCCCGGTCGTCGGCGGCGACACGAACGCGGCCGAGACGGTGTCGGTGAGCGTGACCGCGGTCGGCCACACCGAGCGGGTGGCCGGACGCGCGGGCGCCCTGCCCGGCGACGCGCTCGTCGTCACCGGCCCGCTGGGCGGCGCGGCCGCCGGCCTCTACGTCCTCGAGCACGCCCTGGAGGGCTTCGAGGAGCTCGTCCGCCTGCACCGGCGCCCGCCCTTTCGCCTCGACGCCGCGCGCGCTCTCGCTCCCCTCGCGCACGCTCTCATCGACCTCTCGGACGGGATCGCGTCGGACGCTGCGCGGATCGCGGAACGGTCCGGCTGCCGGCTCGTCATCGACGTCGAGCGCCTGCCGCTCGCCGAAGGCCTCGCGGAGGTCGCCGACGCGCCTTTCTGGACGTTCGGCGAGGATTACGAGCTTCTCGCCGCCCTCGCGCCGACGGATGCTGAAGCGAGCGGGTTCGCCGTTGTAGGCCGCTGCGAGCCGGGCTCCGGAGTCGAGCTACGGAGCGACGGCCGGCCGCTCGACGTAGCCGGCTGGGATCACTTCCGGCCGGGCGCCGACGCTATCCCGCGTGGGCGTGGTCGGCGCCGTACCCCCGGAGCTCGTCGTACCGCCTGATCTGGTGGCGCGAGAGGAGCCTCTTCGCCTCCAGATGCCCGGCGAGGTGAACGGAGCGAAGGCGTCCCTCGAGCGCCCCGATCTGCGCCGTCAGCGCCGCGACGGCGGCGCGGGTCGCGCCGGCTGAGCGAAACGCCCGGTCGAGGCGCCGCTCGAGCGCGACGATCCGGCGGCCGAGTGGGCGCGCCCGCGCGTGAACCTCCGATTCGAGGCTCCGCATGGCGTCGGTCTGCTCAGCGGTGAGCTCGAGCCGGTCGCCGAGCTCGAGGACGTGCGCGGGGCCGGGGTAGTGGTTGAGCTCGGCCGCGAGCGCGTAGCCCGCGCCCTCGCCGGCGAGGAGATCGGCAACGCGCTCTGGCGGAACCGCTTTGATCTCTCGCGCCTCGAGCCCGCGATAGGGCTGGGCGCCCGTGTCGTGGCCTTCCTCGGAGGCGTCGTCCCGGGCGCAGCCCAAGGGCGCGGCGACGAGGACGAGCGCGGCGGCGGCTCCGGCTAGGCGGTGGCGGCGAGCCAGCGTTCCCAGGCGCGCTCGTAGAAGCTCTTCGGGCGCGCGCCGACGACGGTCTCCTGCGGACGACCACCCTCGAAGAGGGTGACCGTCGGGATCGAGAGGACGTTGTAGCGGGCCGCGGTCTCGGGATTGTCGTCGACGTTCATCTTCATGAACCGCACCCGTTGACCGTGCGCGCCGGCGAGGTCTTCGATGATGGGATCGACGATTCTGCAGGGTCCGCACCACGGCGCCCAGAAGTCGACGACAACGGGGCTGTCGGCCTCGAGCACGTCCCGGCTGAACGTCGCGTCCGTGACTTCCGGCAGGTCGGCCACGGGCGCGACTATACCGGCAGCGGTAGGACGCTAGAGACGGCCACGCATCGCCGCGAGCCGAAGCGCGGGGACTCGCGCGGCGGCCTCGAGGACGATCGCGCCGCCCATCTTGGAGCCGCCCCGCGTCCGCTCGACGAACGTGATGGGGACCTCGACGACGCGAAACCCGCGCTCGACGGCCCGGTACGTCGTCTCGATCTGGAACGCGTACCCACGCGACGAGATCCGCTCGATCCCGATCGTCTCGAGCACCTCGCGGCGGTAGCACTTGAAGCCTCCGGTCAGATCCCGAACGTCGACGCCGAGGAGGACGCGCGCGTACGCGGAGCCCGCGCGGCTGACGGCACGCCGGAGCGGGCTCCAGCGGCGCGTCTCGCCGCCCGCGACGTAGCGCGAGCCGAGCACGAGGTCCGCGCCTAGAGCGGCGGCGGCGAGCCGCGGCACGTCACCGGGGTCGTGAGAGAAGTCGCAGTCCATCTCGAAGACGAGCTCGGCGCCCGCCTCGAGCGCCCAGCGAAACCCGGCCAGGTAGGCGGGGCCGAGCCCGTCCTTGCGCGGTCGGTGCAGGACGTCGAGGAACCCGAGCTGCTCGGCCAGCCGGTCGGCGATCGCGCCTGTGCCGTCGGGCGAGGCGTCGTCGATCACGAGCACGCGCACCTCGCTCTCGACGTCGCGGGCGACGCGCCCGAGCGCGCGCACCATCGGCTCGAGGTTCTCGCGCTCGTTGTACGTCGGAAGGCAGATGACGAGCACCGGCGTATGATCGCCCGCGGTGGCCGGCCTCCCGCGCAACGCCGAGATCGCCGAGCGGCTGGAGCTCCTCGCCGACCTGCTCGAGCTCGACGGGTCGGACGCGTTCCGGCTGGCGGCCTACCGGAAGGCGGCCACGCGCATCCGCGAAGCCGCCGTCCCGGTCGCCGAGCTCGCGAGCGAGGGCAAGGCGACGCGGCTCTCGGGGATCGGGGCGACGATCGAGCGGAAGATCGTGGAGCTAGCGGAGACCGGTGACATGGCTGCGCTCGCGAAGCTGCGCGAGCGCCTCCCCGCCGGGCTGGTAGAAGTGATGCGCGTTCCGGGTCTCGGGCCGCGGACGGCGCGGAAGCTCTGGGAGGAGCTCGGCGTCGAGTCGCTCGAGGACCTCAAGGCCGCGGCGGAGGCGAAGCGCCTCCGCGACGTCCCGGGGCTCGGCGCGAAGACGGAAGAGCGCGTGCTCGCGGCCCTCGCTAACCCGCGTCCCAAGGTCGAGCAGAAGATCCTGCTCGGGCGCGTCCTTCCCGCTCTCGAGGAAGCGCTCGCGGCGCTCCGAGAGCATGCCGCCGCGCAACACGTCTCCGAGGCGGGGAGCGTCCGAAGGCGCTGCGAGACCGTGCGGGACGTCGACCTGATCGCGACCGCGACCGACCCGAGCGCGCTCACGGCTCACTTCGCCGCGCTCGAATGGGTGGCCGAGGTCGTTGCCAAGGGACGGACGAAGGCGACGGTCGTCTCGCATGACGGGCTCCGCTTCGACCTTCGCGTCGTCTCGCCCGAGAACTACGGGAACCTCCTCCAGCACTTCACGGGCTCGGCCGCCCACAACCTCGCGCTCCGCGAGGACGCGGTGCGGCGCGGGCTCTCGGTCTCCGAGTACGGCGTCGAGACGAGCGACACGGGCGAGGTGTTCAAGACGGAGAGCGAGGAGGCTCTCTACGCGCGCCTCGGCTACGCCTGGATCCCGCCGGAGCTCCGCGAGAACCGTGGCGAGCTCGAGGCGGCGCGCGACGGCGCCCTACCCCGGCTGGTCGAGCTCGACGACCTCCACGGCGATCTGCACGCGCACACGAGCTGGTCGGACGGAAGGCACACGGTCGAGGAGATGGCGCTCGCAGCGCGCGCGAACGGTCGTCGCTACCTCGCGATCTGCGACCACGCGAGGCGCCTTCGCGACGGCCGGCTCGAGAAGCAGGTCGAGGAGATCGCGGCGGTCGCCGCGCGGATCGACGGGATCGAGCTCCTCTCGGGGATCGAGGTGGACGTCAGGGCCGACGGCTCGCTCGACTTCGACGACGAAGTGCTCGCGGAACGCGACTGGGTGATGGCGTCCGTTCACTCGGGCTTCGACATGCCGCGCGACGAGATGACAAAGAGGATCGTGGCCGCGATGGAGAACCCGCACGTCGACTGCATCGGGCACCCGACGGGGCGGAAGCTGAACCTCCGCGAAGCCTACGACGTCGATTTCGAGGCACTGCTCGAGGCGGCGGTCAGGACCGGGACCTTCCTCGAGATGAACGCCCAGCCGGACCGGCTCGACCTCGTCGACACGCACGCACGCGCCGCCGTCGAGGCGGGCGTCAGGGTGGTGATCTCGACGGACGCGCACCGCACGTGGGAGCTCGCCTACCTCGGCCTCGCCGTTGCGCAGGCCCGGCGCGGCTGGGTGAGCGCCGAGCACGTGGTGAACGCCCGTCCCTGGCGAGACGTCCGCCGCATGCTCAAGGCGTGACGGGCTTTCGCGCCGACGGCGACGCGGCGCTCGCGTGGGTCGACCGCTACCTCGCGGGCGTGCGCGAGCTTCCCGTGCTCGCGGACGTCGAGCGCGGGGAGGTGCGCGAGCGCCTCCCGGCCTCGCCGCCCGAGCGTGGCGAGTCCTTCGACGCAGTTCTTCGCGACCTCGACGAGGTGATCGTCCCGGGGCTGACCCACTGGAACCACCCGCGCTTCTTCGCGTACTTCGCGATCTCGGGGTCTGAGCCGGGGATTCTCGCCGAGCTCATCGCAGCCGCGCTCAACGTCAACGCGATGCTCTGGAAGACGTCCCCCGCCGCGACCGAGCTCGAGGAACTCGTGCTCGACTGGGTGCGGCAGCTCCTCGGCCTCCCGGAAGGCTTGCACGGCCACATCGAGGACACGGCCTCGACGTCCACGCTCGCCGCCCTGGCGGTCGCGCGCGAGCGGGCGCCGGGAGGCGCCGTCATCTGCTCGGAGCACGCGCACTCGTCCGTGGACAAGGCAGCGCGCCTGCTCGGCATGCCTCTTCGCAAGATCGCGGTCGACCACGAGTTCCGGCTGCGCCCTGACGCGGCGGCGCTCGACGGAGCGGCGGCTGTCGTGGCGACGGTCGGGACGACGTCGTCGACGTCCGTCGACCCGGTCCCCGAGCTGGCCGACCTCTGCGAACGCGCCGGCGTCTGGCTTCACGTCGACGCCGCCTACGCGGGCTCGGCCGCCGTCTGCGTGGAGTTCCGATGGGCGCTCGCGGGCTGCGAGCGCGCCGACTCGCTCGTCGTCAACCCGCACAAGTGGCTCTTCACGCCGATCGACTGCTCGTGTCTCTACACACGTCGCCCCGACGCGTTCCGGGACGCCTTCAGCCTCGTTCCGGAGTACCTGCGAACGAGCGAGGAGGACGTTACGAACCTGATGGAGTACGGCCCGGCGCTCGGACGCCGCTTCCGGGCGATCAAGCTCTGGGCCGTCTTGCGGTGCTACGGCCGCGAGGGCCTCCAGGCGCTCATCCGCGAGCACGTCCGTCTCGCGCGTCTCTTCGCCTCCTGGGTCGAGGCCGAGCCCGGCTGGGAGATCGCGGCGCCGTACCCCTTCTCCGTCGTCTGCTTTCGCCGGGACGCGTCCGACGAGGAGAACGAGGCGCTCCTCGAGCGCGCGAACGCGACGGGCGAGATCTTCCTCTCCGGGACGCGCCTGGACGGGCGCTACGTCCTTCGCCTCGCGGTAGGGAACATGCGCACGAACGAGGCCGACGTCCGCCGTGCCTGGGACGTCCTGCAAACGTGCGCCTGACGCGGCAGGTTCACCTGGTCGGAAGCGGCGCCGGCGGATTCCATCTGACCGACGCCTACGACTGCCACGTCTACCTCGTGTACGGCGGGCGCGAGGCGGCGCTCATCGACGCCGGCATGGGGGCGGGGACAGACGAGATCCTCGCGAACGTGCGGGCGGCCGGCGTCGCGCTCGACGACGTTCGCCTACTTCTCCTGACGCACGCCCACCCCGACCACGCCGGCGGGGCCGCTCGCCTGCGCGAGCGCCTCCCGAGGCTCGAGGTGGCCGCGTCGTCTGCCGTCGCGGGCTGGGTTCGGGCGGGCGACGAGGAGGCGATGAGCGTCGAGGCGGGGAAGCGGGCGGAGTTCTACCCGCCGGATTACCGCTTCGCCGCCTGCGACGTCGAGCGGGAGCTCGCGGAAGGCGACCGCGTGGCGGTGGGCTCGCTCGAGCTCGAGGTCGTCGAGACTCCCGGCCACAGCGACGGCCACCTCGGCTTCCTTCTTCGAAACGACGACATGGTCGCGCTCTTCAGCGGCGATCTCGTCTTCTTCGGCGGGCAGGTGTCGCTCGAGGCGAACTGGGACTGCAGCATCCCCGCCTACGCCGCGAGCGTGGGGAAGCTCCGCGACGCCCAGGTCGACGCGCTCTTCCCCGGCCACCATTTCGTCACGCTCCGCGAAGGCCAGCGTCACATCGACGCCGCCAACCGCCTCTTCGACCGCGGCTTCGTCCCGCCGAGCGTCGTCTAGAACTCGATCTCTTTCTGGACGCCCGACGGCCCGTCGTACTCGCGGTCGGGGATCTGCTCGAGCGCCGAGACGACCTCCTGGTCCGCTCCCTGCTGCCGTGCGTGGTCGAGGATCTGCTGCTTGCCCGCCGGGTAGTCCATCCCGCCGAGCGCTTTCTGAACCTGGATCGGATTGACGTTCGCCATGTCGCCCTGCTACCCGGTCAAAGCGCGCGTAGAACCTCGACGAGCTCTTCGGGGCTCGCGACGACGAGATCGGCCGCCTCGCGAAGCTCCGGCGGCCCCTCCTCGGAGGCGACGGCCACTCGAACCACGTGCTCGAGGCCGGCCTCCCAAAGCCCCGAAAAGGCGTCCAAGTCGGTGGTGTCGTCCCCCGCGTAGAGCGCGCGTGCGACGGCGACTTCTCGGAGCAGCGCCCGGACGGCCGTTCCCTTGTCGGCCGCGACGGGAGGGCGAACCTCGAGCACCTTCCTCCCCCAACGCGGGTCGAGCCCGGCCTCGCGCGCCCGCTCGGCCACCTCTTCGAGCTCGGCCCGCGCTGCCCTCTCGTCGGGGGCATCGCGGTAGTGGTACGAGAGCGAGAGCACCTTGTCCTCGACCGGGTGAGCCACCGAGGCGCGGAAGCGCGCGATCGCGCGCGCGAGCCCGTCGGCGTCCGGGACGAGCTCGAGGCCGTGATTTCCGACGTAGCGGATCCCTTCGAGGCCGACGAGCC
>DASZKB010000103.1:0-8926 GCA_035947475.1 Gaiellaceae bacterium
GGCCTCGTCGCTCGAGGAGCTCGTGGGCCAGCTCGAGGACGCGCCGCGGGTGGTCTGGCTCATGATCCCGGCGGGTGCGCCGACCGACGCCACCTTCAACGAGCTCCTCGGCCTCCTCGAGGGAGGAGACGTGATCGTGGACGGCGGGAACTCGAACTTCCGCGATTCGCAGCGGCGCGCGGCCGTCGCGGGCGAGCGCGGGCTCGGCTTCGTCGACGCCGGCGTGTCGGGCGGTGTCTGGGGGCTCGAGAACGGCTACTGCCTCATGGTCGGCGGCGACCCGGCGGCGGTCCGGATCGTCGAGCCCGCGCTGCGCTCGCTCGCCCCGGAGGGCGGGTACGCCCACGTCGGCCCGTCGGGGGCGGGCCACTTCGTGAAGATGGTGCACAACGGGATCGAGTACGGCCTCATGGAGGCGTACGCGGAGGGTTTCGAGATCATGCACGGCTCCGAGTTCGAGCTCGACCTCGCCGAGATCGCCGGCATCTGGCGGTACGGCTCGGTGGTGCGGAGCTGGCTCCTCGACCTGCTCCACGCCGCGCTCGAGGAGGAGGGCAACGAGCTCGCCCGCACGGCGGGCTACGTCGAGGACTCCGGCGAGGGCCGCTGGACGGTCTTCGAGGCGATCAACGAGAGCGTCCCGGCGCCGGTGATCGCCGCGTCGCTCTTTGCCCGCTTCGCCTCCCGCCAGGACGAGTCGTACGCGGCCAAGATCAACGCCGCCCTGCGAAAGCAGTTCGGGGGCCATGCCGTGAAGGCGGCGCTCGGCAGTGACTGAGCTCGCCGAGAACCCGCTGCTCGAGGGTCTGCGGACGCGGCGGACGCCCGAGCCTTGCGTCCTCGTCATCTTCGGCGCCTCGGGCGATCTGACGCAGCGGAAGCTTCTCCCGGCCGTCTACTCGCTCGCCTACCGGCGGCTCCTTCCGGAGAGCTTCGCGGTGGTCGGCGTGGCCCGGTCCGAGCTCTCGACGGAGGAGTTCTGCGGGCGCATGCGCGAGGCCGTCGCGGAGCACTCGCGCGACGAGTTTCGCGACGACGTGTGGGAGACTCTCGCACCGGCTCTCCGCTACATCCCGCTCGAGTTCGCGTCGGAGGAAGGCTGGAGCACGTTGACCGACTGCCTGAGCGAGCTCGACCGGACGCGCGGGACGGCCGGTAACCGCGTCTACTACCTCGCCGTCCCCCCGAGCGCCTTCGGGACCGTGACGCAAGAGCTCGGCAAGCGGCGCGACACGGGCGGATGGACGCGCGTCATCGTCGAGAAGCCGTTCGGGCACGACGCCGACACGGCGCGCCAGCTCAACGAGACGATCAGCGGCCACTTCGACGAGAGCGAGATCTTTCGCATCGACCACTATCTCGGCAAGGAGACGGTCCAGAACATGCTCGTCCTTCGCTTCGCGAACGGGATCTTCGAGCCGATCTGGAACCGCCAGTTCGTCGACCACGTCCAGATCACCGTCTCGGAGTCCGTCGGGATCGAGGGGCGCGCCGACTTCTACGAGGAGGCCGGCGCCGTCCGGGACATCTTCCAGAACCACCTGCTCCAGCTCCTCGCCCTGACGGCGATGGAGCCGCCGATCGAGTTCGACGCCGAGTCGGTCCGCCACGAGAAGGTGAAAGTTCTGCGCGCGATGCACACGCCCGGCCCGAAGCACGTCGTGCGGGGCCAGTACGGGCCCGGCTACATCGAGGGCGTCGAGGTGCCCGGCTACCGCGAGGAACCGGGCGTCGCGCCGGACTCGAGCACAGAGACGTACGTGGCGGCCAAGCTCTTCGTCGACAACTGGCGCTGGGCCGACACGCCGTTCTACGTCCGCACGGGGAAGCGGCTGCCCCGGCGTGAGACCACGATCGCGATCGAGTTCAAGCGGGCGCCGCACCCGCCGTTCGAGGCCGCTACGGACGACGGCGCGCGCCCGAACGTGCTCCTCCTCCACATCCAGCCCGACGAGGGCATCTCGCTCGAGATAGGCGCCAAGGTGCCGGGCCAAGGGCTCACGATCCGCACCGTGCACATGGATTTCGTCTACGGCGGCGCGTTCCGCGAAGGGCTCCCCGAGGCGTACGAGCGGCTCATCGTCGACGCGATGCTCGGCGACACGACGCTCTTCATGCGCTCCGACGAGGTCGAAGAGCAGTGGGCGATCGTGGACGCGATCGTGGCCGGCTGGAAGCGCGACCGGCCCGCGTTCCCGAACTACGCCGCTGGAACGTGGGGCCCGGTCGCCGCGGACGACCTCATGCACCGAGACGGGCGCGAGTGGCGGCGCTACTGATGGAGAACGCGACGAGCAAGGACATCGAGCGCGAGCTCGCGCGCCTTCGCGACGCGATGGGGGACGAGGGGCCGACGCAGCGAACGCGAGTCATGAATCACGTCGCCTGGGTGCCCGAGCGCTGGGTCGACGCGGCCCAGGAGGTACTCGCGGGGCTGGAGGAGCGCTACCCGTCGCGCGTGATCGTCCTCTACCCGCGCCCCGACGACGACCGCGACGGGATCGACGCCGAGGTGGACCTCCGCTGCTTTGCGCACGGGCAGCGGGGAACGATCTGCGCCGAGGTTGTCGAGCTTCAGCTCCGCGGCGCGCGAGCCGCCGCCGCGGCCAGCATCGTCGAGCCGCTCCTCACTGCGGACCTGACCGACTTCCTCCGCTGGCGCGGCGACCTTCCTTTCGGCGAGCCGGAGCTCGAGAAGCTCGTGGCCGTCGCCGACCGGCTCGTCGTCGACTCCCGCGAGTGGCGCGATCCCGACGCCGCGTTCGTGCGCCTCGCGGAGCTCTTCGACCGCGTCACCGTCTCCGACATCGCCTGGGCGCGCACGGAGCCGTGGCGCGAGGCGGTCGCGCAGCTCTGGCCCGGATGCGCGCGCGCGGACCGCGTCCGCGTCGCCGGCCCCCGCGCGGAGGCGATCCTCCTTGCCGGCTGGCTCACCGCGCGCCTCGAGCGCGACATCGAGCTCGACCACGAGCCCGCCGGCGAGGTTGAGCTCGTCGAGGTCGACGGCGACCCGGCCGTGCCGAAGTGGGTCGAGGCGAAGTCAGCGAGCGATCTCCTCTCCGACCAGCTGGACATCTTCTCGCGCGACCCGATCTACGAGGAGGCCGTACGGAGCTTCTCGCGGGTTCCGATCTAGTCGAGGTCGCCTCGCCCTGGATCGCGGCCCGAGCGGGGGCGGCGTCGCCGTTCCGGATCGCGCTCGCGGGCGGCTCGACGCCGCGGCCCGTGTACGAGCGGCTCGCCGACCTCGACCTCGACTGGGCCTCGTGGCACGTCTGGTGGAGCGACGAGCGCGTCGTCCCGCCCGACCACGCGGACTCGAACGAGCGCATGGCTCGGGAGGCCCTCCTCGAGCGCGTCCCGATTCCCGAGGAGCAGATCCACCCGCTTCGCTCCACCGACATGGAGCTCCCCGAGCGCTTCGACCTCGTCCTGCTCGGGATCGGGGCCGACGGCCACACGGCGTCGCTCTTTCCCGGCGACCGCGCGCTCGACGCCGAGGAGCCGATCGCGTACGTCGAGCGGCCCGGACTAGCCCCGTTCCACCCGCGCCTCACCTTCACGTACCCGTTGATCAACGCGGCGCACGCCGCGGCCTTTCTCGTCGGCAACGGCGAGAAGAAGGAGATCCTCGCTCGCGTTCTTGCCGGGGACGACTCGCTTCCGGCCGCGCGGGTGCGCGCGGAGCGCACGGTTATGCTCGCCGACGCCACCACCGCCGCCGCCGCCGCGGTCTAGAGCAGCCTCTCGAGCGCGGTCCCAGCCGCGAGCACGAGTTCGTCGCGGCCCGGCCGCCCCACGATCTGAAGCGACGCCGGCAGCCCGTCCTCGGCGAGCCCGCACGGGAGCGCGAGCGCCGGCCAGCCGAGCGCGTTGAACGGGAAGGTGAACCGGATGACGCTCTCGCGGATCGCGAGCTCGTCGCTCGAGGCGGGCGGCGCGACGAACGCAAGGGTCGGCGTGACGAGGAGATCGAGGCCGTCCAGCGCCTCCGCCGCGCGCTCGCGGTAGACCGCCCGTTCGCGCTCCGCCGCCTCATGGTCGTCGTCCGTTACGCGGAGGCAGAGCTCGATCTTCCTGCGGACGTTCGGGCCGTAGAGATCGCGGCTCTCGCGGAAGAGGTCGCGATGCGTCTCGGCCGCCTCCCAGCGAAAGGCGCGGTTGATGCCGTCGGGAAGTGGGAAGTCGACCCGCCGCCGGCGCGGGAAGAGCGCCGCCGCCTCGTCCACGCGCGCGCGTACGAGCGGATCGGCGCGTTCCGTCCACGCGATGCCGACGTCGACGTCTTCGAGCGACTCGAGGCCGTGGGCGCGGAGATCCGGCGCCAGCACCTCCATCATCGTCGCGCACTCCTCGACCGTGCGCGCCATCGGCCCGGCGTGGTCGAACGTCGGCGCGAGCGGGAAGACCCCGTCCATGGGCACGAGGCCGTGACTCGGCTTGAAGCCGGCGATCCCGCAGCAGGCGGCGGGAATCCGGATCGAGCCGCCGCTGTCGCTTCCGAGAGCGCGGTCGCACATTCCGGCGACGAGCGCGGCGGCCGAGCCGCCGCTCGATCCCCCGGGCGTTCGGTCGCGGGCGAGCGGGTTGACGACGTTTCCGAAGTGCGGGTTCTCTGAGGTGACGCCGTAGGCGAACTCGTGGAGGTTCGTCTTTGCGACGACGACGTCGCCTGCCTCCTCGAGGCGCCGGACGGCGGCCGCTGTTCGGTCGGGCACGTGCTCGCGGAAGACTGCCGAGCCGTACGTGGTAGTGAGCCCCGCCGTGTCGAAGAGGTCCTTTACGCCGAGCCGCGTTCCCTCACCGACCGTGGCCGGCCGCGCGAGGAAGGCGTTCAGGTCGTCGTGCAACGCGGGCTCAAGCTCTGACCGCGAAGAGACGCCAATCCCCGGGGAGGCCCTTGAGAGCGTGAACCCCGCGGTCCTCGAACTCGATCCCGGAGCCCGCGACAAGGTCTTTCACGGTGCTCGAGACCAGGACCTCGCCGGGCTGCGCCGCGCCCGCTACGCGCGCGCCGATGTGAACTGCGATCCCGCCGAGCTTGTCGCCGATCACCTCGCATTCGCCGGTATGAACGCCGCTGCGGAGCTCGAGCTCGAGGGGGCGTACGGCGTCGTGGATCGCGCGGGCGCACCGGATCGCGCGCGCGGGGCCGTCGAAGCTCGCGAAGAAGCCGTCGCCTGCAGTGTCGATCTCGCGCCCGCGGAACCGGTCGAGCTCGTTGCGGACGGCGGCGTAGAACGACGCCAGAAGGGCGCGCCAGCGTCGGTCGCCGAGGTTGGCCGCGCGCTCGGTCGACCGAACCACGTCGGCGAAAAGCACGGTCGCCAGGACGCGGTCCGGCTCGGCGACCGGCCGGACGCCGGTCAGGAACTCCTGAATCTCGTCGACGACCTGGTCGGCGTCGATCCACGGCGCGTGATCCTCGCCCGCAAGCTCCACGAAGCGCGCTCCGGGGATCCGTTCGGCGATGTAACGGCCCTCCTCCGGGCGCGAATCGAGGTCGCCGCGGCGATGGAGGACGAGCGTCGGCACGTGGATCGTCGGCAGGATCGCGCGCACGTCGATCTCGCTGTTCATCGCGATCAACGCTCGCGCCGCGCCCGGGCTCGCAGCGGCGTGCGCCCTCGCCGCCCACCAACGCGCCATGGCGTCGTCGGCGTTCGGGCACATGCGGCGCATGTCGGCCTCCCACGCCCAGGTGCGTTCGATCTCGTCGGCGTACGCCCGCCGGTCATCCGCCGTCGGCGCCCACGGATACTCGTCGTCGGGATCGCGCCGCTTTGCGTAGGTCCCGTAGAGGACGAGGGCGGACGTTCGGCGGGGGTACGTGGCCGCGAAGACGACCGACATCGGTCCGCCCTCCGAGTACCCGAAGATCGCGGCGCGCTCGGAACCGACGGCGTCGAGGACCGCCCGAACGTCGTCCATCCGCTCCTCGAGCGTGGGGAGCTCGCTGAGCTGCACGCGATCAGACAAGCCCGTTCCGCGCTTGTCGAAGCGGATCAGGCGCGAGAACGAGGCGAGTCGCTCTAGGAAGTGCGCCGAGCGGGGGTCGTCCCAGTCGATGTCGAGATGGGAGACGAACCCGGGGACAAGCACGAGATCGAGAGGGCCGTCCCCGACGACCTGGTACGCGATGTTGAGATCGCCGCTCTTCGCGTAGCGCGTCTCAGGCCGGACGCCCCTGATGGCCGGCATGGCTTCAGCCCGCGAAGGCGTTGTAGAGCTCGGCGACGCCGATCGACCCGACGAAGAGGAGGAGCGCGAACCCGAAGAGCGCGAGCCCCCAGCGAACGTTCTTGCGCGCGATCTCCGGGTCCATCGCGTCAGGCGAGCGCGACCGGGTCGGCGGCCATCGCGACGAAGAGGAGAGCGAGGTACGCGAGCGAGTAGGTGAAGAGCCGTCGCGCCCGCGGCGGCGTCGCCTCGCGGCGGAGCGCCGCGGCGAGCGCGAGGAACACCGCCCCGAGGGTCAGCGCGCTGGCGAGGTAGAGCGGGCCAAGGCTTCGCGTGGCCGCGGGGAGAAGCGAGACCGCCACGAGGACGAGCGAGTAGCGGAAGATCGAGCGGGCCGTGTCGCGCTCGCCCTTGACGACCGGGAGCATCGGAATCCGCGCCTCCTCGTAGTCGCGCTTGATCAGGAGCGCGAGCGCCCAGAAGTGGGGCGGCGTCCAGTAGAAGACGATCAAGAAGAGGAAGAGCGCCGGGAGCGCGAGCTCACCCGTCGCCGCCGCCCAGCCGACGACCGGCGGAACGGCGCCGGCAGCGCCGCCGATCACGATGTTCTGGGGCGTCGAGCGCTTGAGAAGCCGCGTGTAGACGACGACGTAGAAGAGGTTCCCGGCCACGGCGAGAAGCGCCGCGAGGACGTTGACGAAGCTCGCGAGGACGACGAAGGAGAGGGCCGAGAGCGCCACGCCGAACTCAAGGGCGCGCGCGGGCGGGATCCGCCCCGCGGCGACCGGCCGCCGGGCCGTGCGTCGCATGCGGGCGTCGACGTCGCGCTCGAGCAGGTGGTTGAGCGCGTTCGCGCCTCCGCAGGCGAGCGCGAGGCCGCCGAGCGTGGCGGCAAGGAGCTCGGACGGCGGCACACCGCCGGCGCCGACGAACATTCCGCCGGCCGCCGTCAGGAGGAGGAGAACCATGATGCGCGGCTTCGTGAGCGTCAGGTAGTCCCGCCAGCTCGCGCGCGGCGCGGGCGTGCCGGCGCGAAAGGCGAGCGCGGCAGCCACCGCGGACGCGGCGAGCGACAGCGCTCCCAAGCCGACGTGGAGGCCGCGGGCCCACGCCGCCCCGCCCGTGAGGGCGACGACGCCCCCGACCGCCACCTCGACGAGGAACACCGCCAAGGCGACGACGGCCGCGCCGACCAGGCCGGAACGACCGCGGTGCCCGAACCACGCCGACGCCGCGACGGCGAGGAGCAGCGCGACGGCCACGAGCGCGGCCACCCCGTGCGAGAGCGCCGACTCTCCGGTCGCGACGACGAGCGCCGTGGCGGCGGTCGCGGCGAGCGCCGTGAGGCGAAGCCATGGGCCCGGGCTCGTCCTAATCAACGGCGGTCCCGCAAGCGCAGGCGAAGGTCTCGGAGCGGGCGGGCGCTCGACACGTACGGCACGCGATCGAAGTTGTGCGGCTCGGGCGGCGACGCCGCATACCACTCGAGCGTATCCGCTCGCCAGGGGTCGGCCCCCACGCGCGTCCCCGCCCGCCAACTCCGGATCATGTTGAAGAGGAAGATCAGAAGACCCAACGTCATGAACCACGTCCCGACGGTGGAGACGAAGTTGTAGCCCTCGAAGAGCCCGCCCTGCTCGTAGGTGTAGATCCGCCGCACCATCCCCATGAGGCCGAGCATGTGCTGCGGGAAGAAGGTGAGGTTGAAGCCGATGAAGATCAGCCAGAAGTGCCACTGGGCGAGCCGCTCGTCGTACATCCGGCCGGTCATCTTCGGGAACCAGTAGTAGAGCCCGGCGAAGAGCCCGAACACCGTTCCACCGAAGAGGACGTAGTGGAGGTGCGCCACGACGAAGTACGTGTCGTGCGTCTGGTAGTCGACGGGATACGCGGCGAGCAGGATCCCGGAGAGGCCACCGAGCGTGAAGAGGGCGATGAAGCCGAGCGAGAAGAGCATCGGCGCGCGGAAGAGGAGGTGCCCTCGCCAGAGCGTGGCGAGCCAGTTGAAGATCTTGATCGACGTCGGTACGGCGACGGAGAACGACGTGATCATGAACCACCCCTGCAGCCAGTTGGGCAGCCCGACCGTGAACATGTGATGCGCCCAGACGAGCATGCTCGCGAAGGCGATCCCGATCGTGGAGAAGGCGATCGCCTTGTAGCCGAAGATCGGCTTGCGCGCGAAGACGGGGATGACCTCCGAGATCATCCCCATCGCCGGCAGGATCATGATGTAGACCTCGGGGTGGCCGAAGAACCAGAACATGTGCTGCCACAGCAGGGAGCCGTCGTTCTCGGCGCCGAAGAACGTCGTCCCGGCTTGGCGGTCGAGAAGGAGCAGCGTCGCCGCCGCCGAGATCGTCGGTAGAGCGAGGACCAGCAGGACGGAATAGGCCTCGATCGTCCACGCGAAGAGCGGGATCCGCATCCAGGTCATCCCCGGCGCGCGCATGTTGTGGATCGTGACGAGGAAGTTGATCGCGCCCGCGAGCGACGAGAGCGAGGTGAGGTGGATGCCGAGGATCCAGAGGTCCTGGCCGACCGTGGGCATAAAAGTGTCGTCCGAGAGCGGCGCGTACGACGTCCAGCCGGCCGCCGGCGCCCCGCCGTCCGTCAGGAAGCTCGCCAGGATCACCAGGCCGCCGAGGAGGAAGAGCCAGAACGAGGCCGCGTTGAGGCGCGGGAACGCCATGTCGCGCGCGCCGATCATGAGCGGCACGAGGTAGTTCCCGAACCCGGCGAGGAC
>DASZKB010000104.1:0-4923 GCA_035947475.1 Gaiellaceae bacterium
CTGCTCGCGCACGGGCGGCTGGCGCTCGATCGCCTCGTACATGCGCGGCTGCGTGTAGGACGGCTCGTCGCCCTCATTGTGGCCGAACCGTCGGTACCCCACCAGGTCGACGACGACGTCGTGGTGGAAGCGCGCCCGGAAGGCCATCGCGAGCCGAACGGCGGCGATCGCCGCCTCGGGATCGTCTGCGTTCACGTGGATGATCGGGACGTCGAAGCCCTTGGCGAGGTCGCTGGAGTAGCGCGTCGAGCGCCCCTCCTCGGGGCCGGTCGTGAACCCGATCTGGTTGTTCGCGATCAGGTGGAGCGTCCCGCCGGTCGAGTAGCCGTCCAGCGCCTGCAGGTTGAGCGTCTCGGCCACGACGCCCTGCGCCGGGAAGGCGGCGTCGCCGTGGATCAGGACGGCGAGCGCGGAGCTCCCGTCGTGCGCGCCGGCCGGGTCCTCGTGATTCGTCTGCACCGCGCGCGTGTGCCCCACGACGACGGGGTCGACGTACTCCAGGTGGCTCGGGTTCGCCTCGAGCATGAGCTTGATCTCGCCGCTCCGCGTCCGCCGAACGCCCTCCGAGCCCAGGTGGTACTTGACGTCGCCGGTTCCAGCCTCAGGGTCGGACGAGACGGCTTCGAGGATGCGCTCGCCCTCGAACTCCCGCAGGATCGTGTCGTACGGACGGCCGATCACGTGGGCGAGGACGTTCAGCCGGCCGCGGTGCGCCATCCCCATCACGATCGTCCGGGCGCCCTGGTCGCCGGCGAGCTCGATCGCCTCGTCGAGCATCGGAACCATCACGTCGAGGCCCTCGATGGAGAACTGCTTCTGCCCGAGGAACGCGCGGCGGAGGTAGCGCTCGAACCCCTCGACCTCGGAGAGGCGGCGAAGAAGGGTCTTCTGCTCGTCGTCGGCGAGGGGCCGGCGATGCGCGCCCGACTCGATCGCCTGCCGAAGCCAGACGCGCTGCTCGTGGCTCGAGATGTGCTCGATCTCGTACGCCATCGTGCCGCAGTACGTCTCGCGGAGAAGCGGGAGCGCCTCGGCAAGCGTCTCCCCGGGGACGTGGACGCGTAGGAGCCGCGCCGGGATCTGGCTCTGCAGCTCCGGGGTGAGCTTCGGCTCCAGGCTTTCCGGGTCGAGAGCCGGGTCGCCCGGAGGCTCGCTGCCGAGGGGGTCGAGGCGCGCGGCCAGGTGGCCGTGCGTCCGGTGCGCCTTGACGAGCGCCATCGCGGCGGCGATGGCGCCGAGGAGGACGGACGGAGGAGCCTCACGGGCGACGGCATGGCCGTCGCCGTCGCCGGGGTAGAGCTCGCGGAGCCGCTCTACGAGTGGATGTCCCCGGAGGAGCTCCGCGTCGGGTGACTCGAAGACGTTGCGCCAGGCCGGGTCGACGGACTCCGGAGCCTCGAGGTACTCCGTGAAGAGCTCCTGAATGAACCCAGCGTTGATGTCTGGAGGCTCTTGCGACACCGCCCTCTAGGTGAGGATAGCGAAGGGTTCCTCAGCCCCCTTGCCGCGCCGCCGCCGCCTCCCAGGCATCCGAGTTGACGGCGTTCGCCGGGCACCGGTCCTCGAGGAGAACGGCTTGGAGCGCGGAGACGCAGAGCATCCCCATCGCCTCGCGCGTCTCGTCCGTGGCGCTGCCCAGATGTGGGACGAGAACCGCGTTCTCGAGATCGATGAGGCCGTCGCTCACCTCGGGCTCGCGCTCGAACACGTCGAGACCAGCGCCGGCGATCTGGCCGGTCCGGAGCGCCTCGGCGAGCGCCTCTTCGTCCACGACGGGACCCCTGGTCGTGTTGACGAGGAACGCGGTAGGGCGCATCGAGCGAAGCTCCGACGGGCCGATCAGGTGGTACGTCTCGGGCGTCAGCGGGCAGTGAAGGCTGACGATGTCCGCCCGCGCGAGCAGGTCCTCGAAGGTGACCCACTCGAAGGCCGAGTCGACCGGGCCGCTTCGATTCGTGTAGACGACCTCGAGCCCGTGCGCCCGCGCGAGGCGAGCGACCTCGCTCCCGATGCGGCCGAGGCCGACGATCCCGAGCGTCCTTCCGCGCAGCGTCGCGCCCAGCATGAAGGTCGGCGCCCAGATCCACTCCTCGCGCCGACGAATCAGGCGGTCTCCCTCGGCGATCCGGCGCGCGACCGCGAGCATGAGGGCTAGGGTCAGCTCCGCGGTCGCCTCGGTGAGCACGTCGGGCGTGTTCGAGACGATCACGCCCCGCCGCGTGGCCGCCTCGACGTCGACGTTGTCGTAGCCGACCGCGTAGTTCGCGACGGTGCGCAGGTTCGGTCCGGCCGCGTCCAGGAACTCGTCGTCGACGCGGTCGGTCAGCATCGTGATGACGCCGTCTCGCCCGGCAACGCCGGCGAGGAGGCGGTCTCGCTCGAGGGGCCGCTCCGAGTCGTGGAGCGCGAGCTCGAACAGCCGGTCGAGCTCTTGCCGCACCGGAGCGGGAACTCGTCTAGAGAGAAAGATTTTCGATTTCACGGCGTCTACTAGTAAGCGGTGTCACTCAGTTCGGCGTACCGTGCCCGACAGCGTATTCGGCGAGGGATCGATGCGCCGTTGTGAGGACTCCGGGTAGGGACGGGCCGACTCGATGGAAGCACTCGCTAACGGGCTCCAGTATGTGACGCTCGCGGCGTTCGCCGCGATCGCGCTGACCTGCCTCGTCCTCTGGCGCCGCCGTCAGGACCGGCCGGCTTTCTGGGCGTTCGTCACGTTCGCCGCCCTCGCTGCCGCCGCCGGCGCCGGGCCGGTCAGCGGGCAGCTCGGCGACGCGTGGCTCTTCACGAAGCTCGTGATCGTCCTCATCGTCGTCTTTCCGTACCTCCTCCACCGCTTCGCCGCGTCGTTCAGTCGCGCCCCTCCGGCGCTCGAGGCGGGCGCGTTCGCCATTACGGCCGCCGTCGCCGTCTGGGGTTTGCTCTTGCCGGAGGTCCCCGAGTCGGCCGCAAGGCCCGGCTGGCTGACGGCCTTCATCGTGGCGCTCCTTGTCCAGTGGAGCGCGCTTCTCGGCGCGGTCGCCGTCCGCCTGTGGCTGGCAGGCCGTCGCCAGCCGAGCGTCATCCGCAACCGGATGCGTGTACTTGCGGGCGGCAGCATCGCGCTCGCGCTCGTCCTTCTCCTCGCAGGGGCCGGGCCAATGGAGCCCCCCGCCTGGTACGTCCTCGTCGAGCGCGCGCTCACGCTCGCCGCCGCGGTCCTCTTCTTCGTCGGGTTCGCGCCTCCGCGAGCGCTGCGGAAGCAGTGGCGCGGACGCGAGGAGGAGCTCTTCCGCCGCTCCATCGACGACCTTTTCAAGGCGGATACGCCCGACGAGGTTGCGAGCCGCGTGCTCCCGCAGATGGCAAACCTCGTCGGCGCGCCGGCGGTCGCCCTGGTGGCCGAGGGCGGGGACGTCGTCGCCTCCCACGGGATCGACCCGGAAGAGGTCCGCCGCGCCGTCGAGACGCCTCCCGACGGCGTGCGGGGCGCGACAGATAGCCCCGTCAAGCTGCAGATCGCGTCCGGCTGCGTCGTCGCGTGGACGAGCCCCTACGCCCCGTTTTTCGGGAGCGAGGAGTTCGAGCTTCTGCGCGCGCTCGGTGGGTTCGCCTTCCTTGCTCTCGACCGGGCCCGCCTCTTCGCGCGGGAGCACGACGCCCGGGTCGCGCTGGAGCGGGCCGACGAGGTGAAGAGTCAGTTCATCGCGCTCGCCTCCCACGAGCTCCGGAGCCCGGCCGCCGTCATCCACGGGATCGCGTCGACCATCTACCTCCGCGCGGGTGCGCTTACGGAGGCGCAGCACGACGAGCTTCGGCAGACGCTCTACGAGCAGACGGGGCGGCTCAGCCGCCTCGTCGATCAGCTTCTCGACCTCTCCCGCCTCGAGGCCGCCGCGATCCCGATCGAGCCGGAGCCGCTTCCGGTCCGCAGCCGCGTCGAGGAGCTCGTGTTCACGCACGCTCCCGAACGGGCGGGCCACATCGAGATCGACGTGCCGCCGGACCTGCAAGCGGTCGTCGATCCGACCGCGTTCGACCGCATCGTCGCGAACCTGATCGGGAACGCGCTCCGTTACGGGGAGCCGCCCGTGCGCGTCGAAGCCGAGCAGCGCGACCGCCACTTCCGCCTCGCCGTCCAGGACCACGGCCGCGGCGTCGCGCCCAACTTCGTACCGCGCCTCTTCGACCGCTTCTCGCGAAGCAGCGACTCTGACGGCAAGGGCGGGGCCGGCCTCGGCCTCGCGATCGCTCAGTCGTACGCGCACGCGCACGGCGGTGAGCTCCTCTACGAGGAGGCGCACCCGCACGGGGCGCGCTTCGAGCTCGTCATCCCACGCGCCGCCCGCCGGTAGCGCGTCGGGGCTAGAATCGCTTTACGAAATGAAGCAACGGCGGGTGGACCCGTACCGGGATCTCGACGTGATCGACGCGCGCGCGCCGCGCTTCTCCCAGGCGACGCTCGGCGTCACCCTCCTCCTGGCGTTCGTGGCGGGCTGGTGGCCCCTCGTCGCAATCCTCGCGGCCCAGTGGACGGTCGGGCTCGTCCTCGGGCGGCGGTACTGCCTTCCGTGCCTCGTCTACTTCGAAGTCGTCCAGCGGCTCTTCGGCGAAGGCCCGATCGAGGACGCGCGCCCGCCGCGCTTCGCCAACCTCATGGGTGCGGTCGTGATGACGGCTGCGGCCGTCCTCCTCGCCGCAGGCTTCGAGACCGTCGGGTGGTCACTGGCGCTCGTCGTCGCCGGGCTCGCCCTTCTCGCCGCGGCCAGCGGCTTCTGCCTCGGGTGCGAGATGTACCGGTTCGGCGCTCGCCTGCGCGGCATCCGGTCGCGCCGGCTCGAGCGGGTGGACCTCGCCGAGCTCGGCGCGGGGACGAGCGGCGAGGTGGTCGTCGAGTTCACGCATCCGCTCTGCACCGACTGCCGCGAGCTCGAGGAGAGGCTC
>DASZKB010000105.1:0-2747 GCA_035947475.1 Gaiellaceae bacterium
CTCCTCGCCGACGGCCTCGTCGAGGCGGGACACGACGTGACGCTCTTCGCGACGGGGGACGCGCGCACGCGCGCGAAGGTGGCTGCGTCCTTTCCCGAAGCCCGGCCGCTCGAGATCGGCCGGACGTGGACGGAGCTCGAGCACGTCGTCAAAGGGATCGCGCGCGCCGGGGACTTCGACGTCGTAAACGACCACACCGGGCCGCTCGGCGCGGTGCTCGGCGGGCTGGCCGCGGCGCCGTGTCTCCACACGGTGCACGGGACGCTCACCGGCGGAGTCGGGAAGCTCTACACCGAGATCGCGACGGTCGCGCCGAGCGTCGGCCTCGTCTCGCTTTCGCTGAACCAGCGCAAGCCGTGTCCCGATCTGCGGTGGGTGGCGAACATCCCGAACGCGCTCGACCTGAGCGCGTACCCCGTTCATCCGCACCGCGGCGACTACCTCCTCTTCCTCGGGCGCCTCAGCCCCGACAAGGGTTGCCACCGCGCGATCGAGGTGGCCGAGGAGGTCGGGGCACCGCTCAAGATCGCCGGGAAGATGCACGACGCGGCCGAGAAGTACTACTTCGAGACGGAGGTGCGGCCGCGCCTCGGCGAGCGAGTCGAGTACCTCGGCGAGGTGAGCCACGGCGAGAAGATCGACCTCCTCCAGAACGCGCGGGCGACGCTCTTTCCGATCCAGTGGGAAGAGCCCTTCGGGCTCGTGATGATCGAGTCGATGGCCTGCGGAACGCCGGTGATCGCGACCCGGCGCGGAGCGGTGCCCGAGGTGGTCGCCGACGGGCGGACGGGCATCGTCGTCGACGAGGCGAGCGAGATGGCTGCCGCCCTGGATGCGGCCGACGCGCTCGATCCGCTCGAATGCCGCCGCTATGTCGAGGAGCGCTTCGCTCCCACACGGATGGTGCGCGACTACGAAAGCGCATACCGCGCCGTGCTGGAGCCGGTGGCGGCCTGATCTAAGAGGCGGCCGAGGCCGCGCCGACGCGCGCGAGCGCCTGCTCGAGGTCGGCGATGAGGTCGTCGGCGGACTCGATCCCCACAGAGAGGCGGATGAGGTTCCCGGAGATCCGGAACGGGGAGTCCGCGAGCGTCGCGTGCGTCATGACGCCCGGGTGCTCGATCAGGCTCTCGACCCCGCCGAGGCTCTCGCCGAGCTGCCAGATGGACGTCGCGCTCACGACCTCCCGCGCGTCCTCCTCCGAGCCGGCCACCTCGAACGAGATCATCCCGCCGAAGTCGCGCATCTGCGCGCGGGCGAGCGCGTGCTGCGGGTGGTTCGCGAGGCCGGGGAAGCGGACGCGCTCGACGGCGGGGTGCGTCTCGAGGAACTCGGCGATGCGCCGCCCGTTCGCGCAGTGCTCGCGCATGCGCACGGAGAGCGTCTTGAGGCCGCGGAGGACGAGCCAGCTGTCGAACGGCCCCGGGATGGCGCCGAGCGCGTTCTGCAGGAACGCGAGCCGCTCGGCGATGGTGGGGTCGTTCGTCGCGACGAACCCGCCCACGACGTCGGAGTGGCCGCCGAGGTACTTGGTGGTCGAGTGGACGACGACGTCGGCGCCCAGCTCGAGCGGCCGCTGGAGGTACGGCGTCGCGAACGTGTTGTCGACCACGCAGAGCGCGCCCACCGAGTGGGCGGCCTCGGCCGCCGCCGCGATGTCGACGACGTTCAGGAGCGGGTTCGTCGGCGTCTCGACCCAGACGATCCGCGTTCGCTCGTCGAGCGCGTCGCCGAGGCTCTCGTTCATCTCCTCGGCGGTCAGGAACTCGAAGTCGTAGCCCTTCGGCTCGTAGACCTTCGTGAACAGCCGGTAGGTCCCCCCGTAGACGTCGTTCACGGAGACGACGCGCTCGCCGGGCGAGATGAGGTGCATGACCGTCGTCGTCGCGGCCATCCCGGACCCGAAAGCGAAGCCGTGCGCGGCGCCCTCGAGCGACGCCAGGCATCCCTCGAGCGCCGTGCGGGTCGGGTTGTGGGTGCGCGAGTACTCGTACCCGCGGTGCCGCCCGGGCGCGTCCTGGACGTACGTCGACGTCTGGTAGATCGGGACGATCACCGCCCCGGTGGCGAGATCCGGCTCCTGCGCCTCGTGGATCGCCCGCGTCTCGAACTCCATGTCGCCCTAGGCTAGCGAGCGCCTACGCGCCGCCGTCGCGAGTGCGGTGGTGGGCGAGGTACTCGAGCAGGTCGGCACGCGTCAGGACTCCGACCGGCCGGCCGCCGCTCGAGACGACCACCGCGGGCGTGCCGCCCGAGAGGTCGGCGAAAACGGTGTCGACGGACTCGTCTATCTCGACGGCCGGAAGCGGCGGCTCCATGGCCGCGGCGACGTCCTCGTTGATCGCGTCCTGGTTTCGGAAGATGCGGTCGAGAAGCCCGCGCTCGCGGATGGAGCCGATCACGTCGGCGAGCGAGTCGGCCGGCTCGTGGCGAACCACGGGGATCTGCGAGATGCCGTAGCGCTGCATCAGGTCGATCGCCGCCCCGAGCTTCTCGTGCGCCTCGACGAAGACGAGCTGGGGGAGGTCGTGGAGATCGCCGTCGCGCTTGAAGGCGAGCACTTCTTCGATCGTCGGGGCGGGAGCGCGCCGTTCGACGATCCCGTGCTCCATGAGCCAGTTGTCGTCGTAGAACTTCGAGAGGTAGGCGCGCCCGCCGTCGGGGAAGAGCGTGACGAGGGTCGCGTCCGGGCCGAAGCGGGGGGCGATCCGCAGCATCGCCCAGACGGCCGTCCCGCTCGAGCCGCC
>DASZKB010000106.1:0-6190 GCA_035947475.1 Gaiellaceae bacterium
GCACGGCTTGCAGGGCTCGCGCGCCTGCGCTTTCGCTTCTGGGCGGCGACGGTTCTCTCGTTCTTCGGCGTCGGGCTCGTCGCGCTCGGCGCCTCGGGCGGCCTGCGCGGAGACTTGGGCGGCGTCCTACTCGGGCTCGGCGCGGCGGGCACCTGGGCGGCGTACTCGCTCGTGATCGGCATCCTCATGAGGCGCTACTCGCCTTACCGGATCAGCGCGATCGTCCTCCTCGCCGGCTGCGTGCCGCTCTTCGCGACCGCGTTCCAGCAGCTTCTGGAGCAGGACTGGACGGAGCCGAACGCGCTCGCGTGGGCGGCGGTCATCTACGGACTCCTCTTCTCCCTTGTCGCGACGAACATCCTGTGGTTCACCGCGATCGATCGCGTCGGCGCGGCGCGCTCGTCGCTCTACGCCAACCTGCAGCCCTTCCTCGGCGCCGTCTTCGCAGTCCTCATCCTGTCCGAGTCGATGTCGCCGCTCCAGGTCGCCGGCGGCTTTGCGATCGCGGCCGCGATCATCCTCGCCGGCCGCGGCCGCCCCGTCGTCATGGACGTGGACTGACGGACGCGAGTACACTCGCTGGCGATGCAGCAGGACTTCATGCCGCTCATCGACTGGGACCACCTCGAGCTCTGGGTGGGCAACGCGAAGCAGGCGGCGTACTTCTACGAGCACGGCTTCGGGTTTCGCCAGACCGCGTACGCGGGCCCGGAGACGGGTGTCCGTGACCGCGCCTCCTACGTCGTCGAGCAGGGGAACATCCGCCTCGTCCTCACGAGCGCGCTGCGGGGCGACCACGAGATCGCGCGGCACCAGTGCCTCCACGGCGACGGCGTCAAGGACGTCGCGATCCGGGTCGCCGACGCCGAGCACGCGTACCGCCAGGCGCTCCAGCGCGGCGCACGAGGGGTCGCCGAGCCGACGTGGCTCGAGGACGAGCACGGCCGCGTCCAGCTCGCCTCCATCGGAACGTACGGCGAGACGATCCATACGTTCGTTAACCGCGAGGACTACGCCGGCCCGTACCTGCCCGGGTACCGCGAGGTTCCGACCGGTGACGGGGCCGCGCCCGTCGGCGTAGGTCTGCAGCTGATCGACCACGTCGTGGGGAACGTCGAGCTCGGGCGCATGGAGCACTGGGTCGAGTTCTACGAGCGCTGCCTCGGCTTCACGGAGCTCATCCACTTCTCGGACGAGGCCATCCACACGGAGTACTCGGCGCTCATGAGCAAGGTGATGGAGGGCGGCGGCGGCCGCTTCAAGCTCCCCATCAACGAGCCGGCGGAGGGGAAGCGAAAGAGCCAGATCGAGGAGTACCTCGAGTACTACGCCGGCCCGGGCGTCCAGCACGTCGCGTTGGCGACGGACGACATCGTCGCTACCGTGGCGGCGCTCAAGGAGCGCGGGATCCGCTTCCTCGAGACCCCCGAGTCGTACTACGAGGACGTCGAGGACCGCGTCGGCGACATCAACGAGGATTACTCCGATCTGCGGCGGCTCAAGATCCTCGCCGACCGCGACGAGGAGGGATACCTCCTCCAGATCTTCACGAAGACGGCGCAGGACCGCCCGACCCTCTTCTTCGAGGTGATCGAGCGGCACGGCGCCCGCGGCTTCGGCGAGGGCAATTTCAAGGCCCTTTTCGAGGCGATCGAGCGCGAGCAGGCGCTGCGCGGCAATCTCTAGCGGCTCGCTGCTCTAGCCCGAGCGCGTGAGGCTCTGCACGTTCGAGATCGACGGCCGCGTCGCGGCCGGCCGGGTCGAAGGCGACCGCGTCGTCGAGCTGCGCGCGCCGTCGCTCACCGTCTACCTCGCGCAGGGGGGCCGGGAGATCGCGGACCACCCGCTCGCGGCCGTACGCCTCCGCGCGCCGCTCCCCTACCCGCCTTCGGTCCGCGACTTCTATGCGTTCGAGCGCCACGTCGCGACGGCGCGGCGCCGGCGCGGCCTCGACGTTCCGCCGGAGTGGTACGGCGCGCCCGTCTTCTACTTCTCGAACCCGGCGGCGATCTACGGGCCCGACGACGAGGTCCGCTTTCCCGCGGAGAGCGTCGAGCGCGATTACGAGCTCGAGGCCGCGGCCGTGATCGGGTTCGACGGGCGCATCGCCGGCTTCACGATCATGAACGACTGGTCGGCGCGCGACCTCCAGCGAACGGAGATGGCCGTCGGGCTAGGGCCGGCTAAGGGCAAGGATTTCGCGACGAGCCTCGGGCCCGTGGTCGTGACGAACGACGAGCTCGGCGACCTTCGCCTCGAGATGGTCGCGCGCGTCAACGGGGAGGAGCGCTCGCGCGGGAACCTCGCCGAGATGCACTGGCGCTGGCACGAGCTCGTCACGCACGCGGCGCGGAACACGCGCCTCGTCGCCGGAGACGTTCTCGGCTCCGGGACGGTCGGTACGGGATGCATCCTCGAGCACGGCGACGGCCGGTGGCTTCAGCGCGGTGACGTCGTCGAGCTCGAGATCGAGCGGATCGGCGTGCTTCGCAACCGAGTCGCTTTACACTAAACACAATTAGTGTATAGTCCGTCTCGTGAGGCGGCTGGTGGGCTACGTACGAGTCGGGCCACGCGAGCGGGTCTCCCGCCGGCCGGGTCTCGACCGGCAGCGCGGGCTCATCGCGGACCGGTGCCGGCGCGAGGGGTGGACGCTCCTGGGTGTCGAGCAGGACGTGCGGTCGGGGAGGACGCTCCGGCGACCGGGGTTGCAGGCGGCTCTCGAGACGTGCAGGCGGGAGAACGCAGGAATCATCGTCGCGGCGCTCGACAGGCTCACGTACTCGCTCGACGATCTCGCCCGGCTTGCCCGCGAGCTGCGCCAGGACGACATCGCGCTCGTTGCGCTCGACCCGTCGCTAGATACGGCCACGGAGGCGGGGGCACTCGTCCTGAACGTCCTTGCGGAGGCGGCCACGTGGACGCCGCGAAGCCTCGTCCGGCGGGCGCGGTCCAAGAGCGCCGGCGCGGCGCCTGGCCGCCCGCCGTCGATCCCGGACGACCTCGCGGACCGCATCCGCGCGTTGCGCGGCAAGGGCGCAACCCTCCAGGCGATCTGCGACGTCTTGAACGCCGAGGGCGTGCCGACCCCGCGCGGGGGTTCCCACTGGCGCCCGACATCTTTACGGGCCGTGCTTCGGCCCCGAACGCGAGGAGGTTCGCGGTGAGCTCTTCTTTGGAATCGACGCTCGCGCCGCGGGCGACGGACGAGCGATATCGCCCGTTTCCCGTGCTCGGTCATCGAAACGCGGTTCAGCGCCTGTGCGAGGTGCCGATCCTCGTGCGGGCGCTGCGTCTCCCGCGCGGCGCACGCGTTCTCGAAGTCGGCTGCGGCCCCGGGAACGCGCTCCAACCGCTCGCCGCGAGGTGCGAGCCGGCGGCCCTGGTCGGCCTCGACGTCGACACGGAACTCCTCAAAGCGGCGCGTGAGGAGATCGACCGCGCGGGCGTCGCGGCGACGCTCGTCGAGGGTGACGTGCGCAGCCTCCCGTTCTCGCCGGAGTCGTTCGACGTCGTCGTCGACTTCGGCACCTGCTACCACATCGCCGATTCCGAGCTCGCTCTCGCCGAGATCGAGCGAGTCCTCGTCCGGGGCGGCGTGTTCGTGCACGAGACGCCGCTCGCGCAGCTGGTCGCGCACCCTGTCCGCTCGTTCGGCCGGCTTCTTCCGTGGTCTGCTGCGCCCAGGCTCCGTCCCGAGCGAGGGGCGCTGCTGTGGTCTTCGCGCGTCAAGCGCTAAGAGTCGGCGTCCTCGCACTCGCTCTCGGCGGGCTCGCGGTCGTGCTCTGGTCGGCGCGCGAGCCGACATCGGAGCTCGACTGGGACGGGGTCGCCCCGCCGTTCGTGGCGGCGTGCATCCTCTTAGCCGCCGCGCCACTCGTCCAGGCGTTCGTGTTCGTCCTGCTGCTGCGCAGCCTCGGCGGCGACCCGTCCGCACGGGACGGCGTGAACGTCTGGACGCGTGCGTTCTTGCTTCGCTATGCGCCGACAGGTGCGCTCGGATATGTGTACCGCGTCCGCAGGGCCGACCGGCTGCGCGCAGGGTCGCGGACGATCTGGGCGGCTTCGGCGTACGAGCAGCTCGTCGCTATAGCGGCAGGTTCGGCAGTCTCGCTCGTCGCGTTCGCCCTCGCAGGGAGCCCGGTTCCGTGGCCGATCGCTGTGGCGGGCGCTGCCGCCTTCGCCGTCGTCGTACTCCTCCGCCCTGCTTCGGTAGGCGGCGCACTCGCGCGACTCGCACGCCGTCGGGGGTTCGACCTCCCGCCGCGGCTGCGCGCACGACGACTCGGCGCGCTCGTCCTCTTGAGCGCCGCCGCATGGGTTCCGACCGGCATGGCCGGCTGGATGCTCTTCTCTGCTCTCGCAGAGGACAAGATCTCGTTCTCCTGGTTCCTCGGGGCCTACGCGTTCGCCTGGCTGGCCGGCTTTCTCGTTCCGATCGCCCCGGGCGGGCTTGGCGTACGCGACGCAGTTCTCGCCGGGTTCCTCGCGGCGCCGCTTGCCCCCGGGGACGCGGCCGCCGTGGCCGTCGCCATCAGGCTCGCGAACACGTTCGGAGAGCTGGTCGCCGTCTCGGTGTCAGAGCTCGCGGGCTTCTTCGAGCCGCGACGGTAGCTCGTTCGAGCGTCAGGCGCAGGCTCCCTCGTAGCGCGGCCAGCGCTCGACGCGACGGGACCGAACGACGTAGACGGCGCGGGGCGCCTGCTTCCGGCTGATCCAGAGCTGAGTGCGTCCGAGGTGAAACCCGGAGTACGAGGCGTCGGCCGGCAGCTCGGCGTCGTCGTCGAACGGGACCGGCGTCTGGCCCTCGAACAGCCCTTCGGGATCACGGACGTACGTGCGAGGCGCGCCCCGGCGCAGGAAAAGGAAGACGGCGGATTGCCACCCGCAGTGCTCGGGACCGAGCGACGTCGAAAGCACGCGCTCGGGGACCTCCTCGCCGCTTCCGTCGCGCCACGCCTCATCCCATTCGCTCCGGGTGGCGTCCGCACACCCGGCGGCGAGCGCGACGACAAGAGCCAGGACGCGAATCCTCACTGCGATCTCAGACGCCGCGCGCGGGGCGAACGTTCCCGACAGCCGGATATCCTGTCGCCATGCCCGTCTATCAGCGTCTCGGCGACGTCCCGCGTAAGCGCCACATCCAGTTCCGCGACAACGGCAAGCTTCTGACCGAAGAGGTGATGGGCCTCGAGGGCTTCTCGGGGAACGAGTCGATCCTCTACCACCTCCACTCGCCCTGCCGCATCAAACAGGTCGGTGAGTTCGAGCCGATCGAGCGCGAGGAGTGGGCGCCGGAAGGCCACGCCCACCGGCACTTCCGGACGATGGGAGTCCCGCCCGGGGGCGATGCCATCACCGGGCGCAAGCTCCTCATGTGGAACGCGGACGTCGAGATCGCGCTCTGCCGTCCCGACGCCGAGATGGACTACTTCTACCGGAACGGCGAGGGGGACGAGGTCATCTTCGTCCACGAGGGTACGGGGACTATGGAGTCGATCTTCGGCGACGTCCCTTACGCGGAAGGCGACTACATCGTCGTTCCGCGCGGAACGACGTACCGAATGCGCGCCGACGGCCCGCAGCGCCACCTGGTCTTCACCTCGCCCGGGCTGATCGAGATCCCGCGCCGCTACCGCAACGAGTACGGGCAGCTCCTCGAGCACGCTCCTTACTACCACCGCGACATCCACCCGCCCGTCGAGCTCAAGACCTACACCGACCGGGGCGAGCACATCGTGAAGCTGCGGGTCAAGGACGGGTACCAGACCTACGTCCTCGACTACCACCCGTTCGACGTGGTCGGTTGGGACGGGTACGTCTACCCGTGGACGTTCAACATCAACGACTTCGAGCCGATCACGGGGCGGATCCACATGCCGCCGCCGTCACACCAGACGTTCGCGGGGCGGAACTTCGTGATCTGCTCGTTCTGCCCGCGCAAGCTCGACTTCGACCCGCTCGCGGTCCCGATCCCGTACCACCACTCGAACTTGAACTCCGAGGAGATGATCTATTACGTCTCCGGGAACTTCGGCTCCCGGCGGGGGATTGAGGTCGGTTCGGTCACGCTCCACCCCTCCGGGATCCCGCACGGGCCGCAGCCGGGCCTCGCCGAGAAGTCGATCGGCATGACGGAGACGAACGAGCTCGCCGTCATGTGCGACACGTTCCATCCGCTTCGGCTCTC
>DASZKB010000107.1:0-5282 GCA_035947475.1 Gaiellaceae bacterium
CCGCGACGGTCCGGCTCGCGTCGGCGGGGAGCGGGCGGAGCTCGATCTCGCGATAGCGGTGCGGGTAGCGGGCGCGGGCGCGCTCGCCCAGCCGCCACGATCCGTGCTCGCGCTCGGTGCGGTAGAGGAGAAAAAGCGCGACCGCGGACTCCTCCGTGACGCCGAGCAGCTCCTCGATCAGCTCGAGCGTCGACTCGTCCGCCCAGTGCAGGTCCTCGAGGATGAGGCAAAGGGGCTGGCGCTGACCCAGCCGGCACACGAACTCGAAGAAGAGCTCGAACGTGCGGCGCTGCACCGCTTCGCGGTTGATCTCACGCAGGCGCTCTGCGGCGTCGGGCTCGAGCGTGAGGCCCACGAGGTTCGCGAAGAAGGGATACGCCTCGTCGGTCTCCTCTCGGAAGACCTCGGTGAGCTGCGCCTTGAGCTCGAGGCGGACGCGCGCTTCCGGCGTGGCGGCGCCGACGCCGAGCCACTCGCGGAGGAGGTCGCGGATCGGCCAGTACGGGAAGCTCTGCGCGTACGAGACCGCCCTCCCCTCGATGAAGCGGACGCGGTCGCGATAGCGGCTGCGCACCTCGGCGGCCAGCCGGCTCTTCCCGATGCCCGGCTCGCCGATCACGGAGACGATCACGCCGCGCCCGTCGACGAGCCCGTCCATCGCCCGCTCGAGGACGGTCAGCTCGAAGTCGCGTCCGACCAGCGGGAGCGTCGGATCGGCGGGCTCCTCCTCGCGCACGCCCGTGACGCGGAACGTCGTGACGGGCGCCGCCTTTCCCTTCAGTTCGAGCTCGCCGAGCGGCTCGAGGTCGAAGCAGGTCTCGACCTGGCGGGCGGTCGTGGGGCCGACGGCCACGCCGCCCTCGCCGGCGACCGTTTGCAGGCGCGCGGCGACGTTGACGGCGTCGCCGAGCGCGTTGTACCGGAGGTCGCCGTCCTGGTCCTCGTCGGAGACGACCACCGGGCCGGTGTTGACCCCGACGCGGGCCGTCAGCGAGACGCCGTACGCAGCCTCGACCTCCCGGGCGTAGTCGGCGAGCGCGCGCTGGATCGCCACGCCGGCCCGGACGGCGCGTTCGGAGTCGTCTTCGTGCGCGACGGGGGCTCCGAAGAGGGCGAGCAGGCCGTCGCCCGTGAGCTGGGCGACCGTGCCTCCGAAGCGCTCGATTTGGTCAGACATGAGGCGCGTGACCTCGTCGAAGAGGAACTTCGCGCGCTCGGCCCCCAGCTGCTCGGCGATCCCGGTGGAGTTCGCGAGATCGGCGACGAGCACGGAGACGATGCGGCGCTCGCCGGTTGTGACAGCCATGCCGAAGTTATATCCCTCGGCGGTCACGCGAACGGGGCGGCGTGGCCGCCCCGTTCGGTGATACGACTCGTCCCGCTTCCGCGCTACGTCGCGCGCGGCGCGAGGATCTCGCGGTCGGCGCGCTTGTGGTACATGGCGCCCCAGATCCCGCCGAGGACGCTGCCGACGAGCATCGCCGCGACCGCGACGAGGGCGCTCACGATGGCGCCCGTCTCCAGAACGTCACGGTCGAACCGTGGCAGATCCGCCCGTGCGAGGACGTTGTATTCGTCGCCCGCCCAGGCCGCAAGCGCGCTGAGGATCGCCACGAGGAGGATCGTCCAGACGACGACCATCACGCCGTTCTTGACGCCGTCGTACCGCGCCATCCGTCCCGCCGTCCAGCCGCCGATCAGGAAGGAGAGAAGGAGAACGACGATACCGGCGATCATCCCGCCGACAGTCACGTCTTCTGTGCGCCCTTCCTCGATTCCCGTCTGGTAGCCGAACGCGCTGACTGCCCCGGCGGCGATCCCGCCGAGAATCACGAGCAGGGCGATCGCGACGAGCATCCCGATCAAGGTCGCCGGGATGTCGATCCCGCCGAACCGGTCCCGCGCCGCGGCGATCCCCGTGTCGGGGTCGCGCTGCACGACCGGCTCGTCGCGGCGCGTCTCGGTGTCCTCCCGGCGCACTTCCGTCTCTTCCTGGCGGACCGCGCCCGGCCGGTGCTCCTCGCGTCTGACTTCGACTTCCCGGTCCCTGTCCACTCCCTGCACCCCCTTGTTTTTTCCTGCTAATTCCGGTGTTACCCGCGGTGGTCCAGTCGTAACCGGGGGTTGACGCGCGTTGCTAGAATTCCCCGCTCGCGGTGCCGGCGGGTGCCGCGTTCTTGTAGGGGTCCAAAAGAGAGCTGGGGGATGAAGGAAGTCATTCTCACGCCCGAGGGCTACGACAAGCTGAAGCACGAGATCGAGCACCTCTCGACCGTGAAGCGGCGTGAGGTCGCCGAGCGCATCAAGCACGCGCGCGAGTTCGGCGACATCCAGGAGAACTCCGAGTACGACGACGCGAAGAACGAGCAGGCGATGCTCGAGCAGCGGATCGCGATCCTCGAGGAGCGTCTGCGCAATGCGCGCGTCATCGAGGCAGGCGACATCTCCGCCGATGTGGTCGGGATCGGCAGCCGCGTCCGGCTTCGCGACCTCGACGCGAACGAGACGATCGAGTACCACATCGTCGGATCGGCGGAGGCGAACCCCGCCGAGCACAAGCTCTCGAACGAGTCGCCCGTCGGAAAGGCGATCATGGGCCGCAAGAAAGGCGAGACCGTCGAGGTGGCCGCGCCGCGCGGGTCGCTCAAGTTCAAGATCATGGACATCAAGGCCGCCTAGCGCGGCGGCAGTTGTTCGAGCGCTTCACCGAGCGGGCGCGGCAAGTCGTCGTCCTCGCGCAGGACGAGGCGCGCGCGCTCGGCCACAACTACATCGGCACGGAGCACCTCCTGCTCGGGCTCCTGCGCGACGAAGAAGGACTCGCCGCCCGGGTGCTCGACGGGATCGACGTCACGCTCGAGGAGGCGCGCGAGCAGGTCGTCCGCATCGTCGGCCGGGGGGACGAGGTCGGCGCGGGCGAGATCCCGTTCACGCCGCGCGCGAAGACGGTGCTAGAGCTATCCCTTCGCGAGGCGATCTCGCTCGGTCACAACTACATCGGCACCGAGCACATCCTGCTCGGGCTCGTCCGCGAAGGCGAAGGCGTCGCCGCGCAAATCCTGCGCGATTTCGACGCGGACGCCGAGACGATCCGTTCGGAGCTCCTGCGGATGCTCGGCGGCCGCGAGACGGGTCCGCACGCGGCGGCTACTGTCTCACCCGCTTTGCCCGAGCGGTGGTCGCCTCCGCTGGTTGTCGCGATCATCCTTGCGGCCGTCGGATTTCCGCTCGGGCTCCTCGTCGGCTGGCTGATCTGGGGCTAGCGCGGCCGCCGCGTAGACTCGCGCCGCCATGCCTCTTCCGAAGCGGTTCCCCGACCGGGCCGAGGCCGCTGCCGTTCGCGAGGAAGCCGCGAGTCTCGAGCCGGGCGAGGAGTCGGGGGAGACGCGGCGCGTCGCCGGCCGGGTGCTGGGGCGTCGCGAGCACGGGAAGCTCGTCTTCCTCGACCTCGTCGACCGCTCCGGGAGCATCCAGCTCCTCTGCGCCGTAAACCGTGTCGGCCGTGTCGACGTCGACCTTGGCGACATCGTCGGGGCCACGGGCGCGCCGACGAAGACGAGGCGAGGCGAGCCGTCGCTCGCGGTCAGCCGGCTCGAGCTCCTCGCGAAGACGAAGCGGCCGTTGCCCGACGTGTACCACGGGCTCGTCGACACCGAGACCCGGTATCGCAAGCGCTACCTCGACCTCCTCGTGAACGAGGAGACGCGCGCCGACTTCCTCGTCCGGACGCGTCTGATCACGGCGGCGCGGCGATACCTTGACGAGCGCGGGTTCGTCGAGGTCGAGACGCCTGTCCTGCAGCCGCGCTACGGGGGCGCGTTCGCCGAGCCGTTCGTCACGCACCACAAGGAGCTAGACGTCGACCTCTACCTGCGCATCGCCACGGAGCTCTACCTCAAGCGGCTGATCGTCGGCGGGCTCGACCGGGTCTACGAGCTCGGGAAGGACTTCCGGAACGAGGGCCTCTCCTACAAGCACCAGCCGGAGTTCACGATGCTCGAGTGGTACGAGGCCTACGCGGACTACCGCGACACGATGGCGCGGGTGGAGGAGCTCGTCGCGACCGTCGCGGAGCAGACGCTCGGGACGACCAAGGTCGCCTTCAGGGGAAACGAGATCGAGCTTTCCCCGCCCTGGCGGCGCGTGAGGCTCGTCGAGGCGCTCGAGGCAGAGGGGGTCTGGACGCGCGACGAGCCCGAGATGCGCGAGCGGCTCGCGGCCCGCGGCGTCGACACGAGCCGCGACCGAACCTGGGCCGAACTCGTCGACCACGCGCTCAGCCAGCTCGTCGATCCGAAGCTCGTCCAGCCGACGATCGTCCACGACTACCCACTCGAGCTCTCACCCTTCGCCCGCGCGACCGAAGACGACCCGCGGATCGTCGAGCGCTTCGAGTACTTCGCCGGAGGCCTCGAGCTCGGGAACGCCTTCACCGAGATCAACGAGGCGGACGAGCAGGCCGCTCGCTTCGAGCTCCAGCGGGCCGAGGCGGGCGGCGAGCCCGGCGACCCCGACTACGTCGAGGCGCTGAGCTACGGCATGCCGCCGACCGGCGGGCTCGGATTGGGGATCGACCGCCTCGCGATGCTCTTCACCGGGCGCGAGACGATCCGCGACGTCATCCTCTTCCCGGCGCTCCGCGAGCGGGACTAGGAGGCGCCGCCCCTCGAACGAGGGAAAGGGTTTGCACGCGCACTATCCCTCGATCGAGGGGAAACCGTCGATACCCCTTGAAAATCCCCCAAAAGGGTGCGAAGGTTATGAAAAGCTCGTCGGCCTGCGGCATGCGGCCATACCGCTGACGAAGGGAGAGAGGGTCAAATTGAGACGCTTATTGGCGCTTTTCGCGCTGCTTGTCCTGAGCGTGGGGGTCACTGCTGCTCCCGCCTCGGCGCAACAGGTATGTCCCAAGCAGGATGGTAAGTACGAGACCGACGGGGGCTGGGAGGGTGATCCAGCACCCGGCATCACGGTCGTTTCGGCGTCGGAGAACCAGTACCGGATCACCGTGGCGAGCGGCTTCACGCTGACCGCGGTATGCGTGAAGACGGGGAACGGCGTCAACGTCGCCGGCGACTTCTCGATCAGCCCGGCGCTCCCGGTGACCGGGCCGGCGACGGTGACGATCACGAGGACGGGCGGCTCGGGCTCCGGGCTGTCGCACCTGACGTTCGACACGTCGGTCGCGCCACCGCCGCCGCCTCCGCCTCCGCCGGGGCCGCCTCCGCCTCCGCCGGGGCCGCCTCCGCCTCCGCCGGGGCCGCCTCCGCCTCCGCCGGGGC
>DASZKB010000108.1:0-4634 GCA_035947475.1 Gaiellaceae bacterium
CCCGGGCAGACGAAGAGCGGGTAGACGAGATCGCGGGCGTCGAGCCGGGTCTCGCGCACGAGCGACCGAAGCGGCGCCGTGCGGCGAAAGCGCCGCAGGCGGGTGACCGGGAAGGTGCTCACTACCCGAGCAATCTTCGCATGCCCGCCCGGGCTGCCAGCGCGTACGCTGCCGTGAGCGCGAGGAGCCAGCCGGCCTCGCGCGCGAGCGGCCGCCAGGGATCGCCCTCGTAAAGCGCCGCGTCGGTGATCCGGACCGTGTGCGCGAACGGGAACGCCTGCGAGAGCGCTCCGGCGGCATCCACCGCGCCCTCGGGGACGAGGCCGAGCAGGACGAAGGGGAGGGCGACGAGGACGCCCACCAGCGAGGCGGTCCGCGTCTCCCGGGCGAGCACGCCTACGAGCACTCCGACGGCGCCGAGGGCGGCGCCCGCGAGCGCGAGCGCCAAGGCGAGGAGGGGCAGCCGCTCCCAGGCGGCGGCCCCCGGCGCGCCGGCGAGCTCGACGGCGACGGCGAACGCGACGGCGACGGCGAGCCCGAGCGCGACGGCGATCGCGGCGACGAGCGCCACCTTCTCGGCGACCAGCTCGCCGAGCCGGACGAGGCCGCGGGCGAGGCGCGCGATCGTGTTCTCCTCTCGCTCCGCGGCGATCCCCGCCGCGGCCACGAGGACGCACAGGAACGCGAGCGCGACGCCGAGCGCCGTCCCCTGCACCTGGGCCGAGAGCGGCCAGCGGCCCCCCTCCGCGTCGGTCTCGAGCTCGATGGGGTTCGCAGTCGCCCGCAGCGAGTCGTCCGAGAGGGCGAGCGCGACGCGCGCCTCGCGGACGAACTGCCCGAGCTCGCGCGCCCTCGCCGCCACCGCGGGGTCGTCGGTCGTCCGCTCGATCTCGGCGAGGATCCGGCCCGCCTCCTCGAGCCCGATGACGTCGAACTCGTTGCCGCGCGCGGTCGCGCTTCCGCCCTCGCGCAGGATCTGGACGTACCGGAGGTTCGCCTCGATGTACGCGTCCTGCAGGCGCCGGTTGAGGTTGTAGACGAGCGCCTGGATCTGCTGCTCGACCCGCGCAGCGAGCCCTCCGCGCGCCGTCTTGAGGACGAGCTTCGGGCTCTCCGCCATGGTCCGAAGCCGCTCGGCGAAGCCGGGCGGCACCACCACCACGGCGACCACCCGCCCGGCCTCGAGCTCGCGGTCGGCCTCGTCTTCGGAGAGCGGAACGAGCTCCGACTGGCCCTCCACGTCCTCGATCACCTCGGCGACGTTGAACCGCTGCCCGCCGACCACCAGCTCCCGCGGGAGCTCGTCGTTGTCGACCAACGCGACGCGCGGCCGTTCGCCCGCGTACCGGACGACCAGCCCGACGAGCAGCGCGAGGACGAGCGGGTAGACGACGCACACCGCGACGAGAGCGCGAGAGCGGGCGAGGACGCGGGCGTCCTTGCGAAGAAGGAGCGCGACGTTTCTCACGCGGGCGCGGCGGCGTACTCGTGCGGCGCGCCGTCGAAGACGACCCGCCCGGCGAGGAGCGCTACCACCCGGTCGGCCCTCCGCTCGACCTCCTCCGTGCTCTGCGTCGCGAACACGACGGCGCCGGCGCGCTCGCGCGTGGCCGCCGCGATCTCCCAGAGCCTTGTGCGGCCCGCCTCGTCGAGCGCTGCGGCCGGCTCGTCGAGGAGAAGGACGTCCGGGTCGCCGAGAAGCGCGAGGGCGAGGTTGAGGCGCTGCTGGTTCCCCGCGGAGAGCTCGGCGGCGGGCGCGTCGTCTTCGAGCTCGACGACGTCGAGCAGGCGCCGAGCGTCGGCGCGCGGCGACCGGACGCCCGCGAGGCTCGCGAAGAGCTCGAGGTTCTCGCGCGCGGTGAGACGCCCGTAGTGGGCGGGCCGCTGCGGCGCCCAGCCGACCGACCGCGCGCGGCGGACGACCTCGCCGGTGCTGGGCCGCAGCGAGCCGGCGAGGATCGAGAGGAGCGTCGACTTTCCGGCTCCGTTCGGTCCCACCAGCGCGACGGCCTCGCCCGCCTCGACGACGAGGGTCGTCGCAACGAGCGCCGTGCGCGCGCCGAAGCGCTTCCCGACGCCGTCCGCGGCCAGGAGGGCGCGCTTGCCGTCCGCCGCGCCTGCGACGCTCACGCCTCCCGATCCTACAAGTGCCCCCAGGCCGGCCGTACGACTGGAAGAGCGAGGGCCCCGCGGGCTCGGGGAGCGTGAGCGACCTCGCATCGGCCGACTGGGACTGGTCCTTCGACGTCGACGGCGCGCTCGCCCTGGATCCGTCCCAACGGCGATTGCACCCGCCGGACACCTCGGTTACGGTGCCGCGGATGGCTTGGCCGTCCGCCCCCCGCCTGGCCGCGCCTTCGGCACCCCGCGACGAGAGCGACGCGACCGTGAAGCGCGCGCGTCGCGTCGCCGCGCTGCTAGTCGTTGCCGCGCTCGCGGTCCCGACGCTCGTGGTCGCCGGCTTCGGCGCGACGGAGACGCCGGCGTCCGCGCCGTTGACGCCCGCGCCGTCGCACCGCCTCCTTCCCTCCGGCCCGCCTCGTCCGCAGGTCGTCGCCGTGCACGACACGCTGCGGATCCTGCTTCCGATCGCCCAGACGCGCGTGACCGCGATCGGCTACCACGGCGCCGGGGCCGGAACGCTGCCTCTCGAGCCCGTCGGCACGCAGGCGAACGCGGGCCTGCTCGAGCGCCTCTTCCACCGCCTCTCCGGCCGCTCGGACGCGAACGTGAGCTACTACCTCGTCGACGGCGGGACCGGCCCGGAGACGGGCGGCCTCGACGTCGGCGCGCCGCTCGACACGGACGTCTACGCGCCCGTCGACGGAACGGTGATCACGCTCGCGGACAACATCGTGAACGGGGCGCAGTACGGCGTCCGGATGGACATCCAGCCGTCGGGGAGCCCTGGCGTCGTCGTCTCCGTCTCGAACCTTCGGGCCGACCCCGCGCTGACCGTCGGTTCGACCGTGTCGGCGGCGAGGACGAAGATCGGGCGCGTCATCGACCTCTCCTCGGTCGAGCGCGCCGCGCTGGCGCGGTACACGCAGGACAAGGGGCACCACGTCCACCTCCACGTCCGCCCCGCCGCGTCGTTAGCGCGCTAGAAGCCGCCCTGCGGATCCTCATCGTCGGAGACGTGTTCGGGGCGCCGGGCCGGCGCGCCCTCGAGCAACGCCTCGCCGAGCTGAAGCACGCCCTCGGGATCGACTTCTGCGTCGTGAACGCCGAGAACGCGGCCGACGGGGTCGGGCTCACTGCGAAGATCGCGGAGAAGCTCCTCGCCGCCGGGGCCGACGTCCTGACGACCGGAAACCACGTCTGGCGGCACCGCGACCTCGTTCCCGTGCTCGACTCGAGCGACCGGGTGCTCCGCCCCGCCAACCTCGGCGGTCCTGGCGTTCCGGGGCGGGGGCTCACGGTCGTCGCGGCGCCCGGAGACCGGCGGGTCGCGGTCGTCAACCTCCAGGGGTCGCTCTTCCTCCGGGTCGCCGTGCACCCGTTCACCGTGGCCGAGAGCCTCGTGGACGAGGCGCGCCGCTCGACCCCGATCGTGGTCGTCGACTTCCACGCCGAAGCGACGAGCGAGAAGGTGGCGCTCGCCCGCCTGCTCGACGGGCGCGCCACCGCGGTCGTCGGGACGCACACGCACATCCAGACGAACGACGCGCGCGTGCAGCCGGGCGGCACGGCGGCGATCACGGACCTCGGCATGACCGGACCGCACGACTCGGTGATCGGCGTCCGCGCCGAGCTCGTTCTCCAGAACCTCCGGACCGGGATGCCCGTCCGGTTCCACCCCGCCGACGGCGACGTCCGCATCGAGGGCGTCGTCGTCGAGTGCGACGACGACGGGCGCGCTACCCGCTGTGAGGCGGTTCGCGTCCCCGTCGAATAACGGCGGCGACGAGGACGGCGAACAGCGCCGCCAACGCGAGGTCGCGCGCGAGGACGAAGCCGGCAGGAAGCGGCTCGAGCGCGACGAGGTCCCAGTAGCGCGACGGGAACCAGAGCTGCGTGAGGACGAGGGCCGAAGCGAGCACTGCGGCGGCGGCGACGCCCGCCGCGCCGCCGACAAGCGGGACGACGGGGAGAAGCCAGATCAAGAACTGCGGCGAGAGCACCTTCCCGAAGGCGACGAACGCCGTGACGGCGCCCGCCGCCGCTACGAGCAGGCCGTCCCGGGTCGGCCGCCCGCGCGCGAAGATGAGCCAGACGGCGCCGACGGCGGCTAGCTGAAGGGCCGTTTGAGCGGTGGCGAGCGCGTCCGGAAGGCGGCCGGCGAGGTTCTGCGAGCCGTGGCTCGAGACGACGGTCGGCCCGTACGCGCCCGCCTCCCCGGCCACGAGCAGGAGCGCCGCGCCGAGGCTCTCGATCTGGAGCGGCCGGCCCGCCTGCCGCTCGACGCTCGCCGCGAAGCCGTCCGGCGACGCGAGCGCAAACGGCAGAACTGCGGCGGCGAGCACGGCCGCGAAGACTGCGAGCGCGCCGAGCGCGGAGCGCGCACCCGCGCGCCGCGCCACGTACGCGAGCGCCAGGGGGAGGATGACGACCGGGTAGAGCTTCGCCGCCACCGCGAGCGCGAGCGCCGCGAAGGCGAGGCGGCGGCGCTCGCGGACGAGGGCGGCGAGCGC
>DASZKB010000109.1:0-2545 GCA_035947475.1 Gaiellaceae bacterium
ATTCGCCAGGCGAAGGTCGAGCAGATCTACTCGATCATGCAGACGGGCGGCAAGCGCGGCATGCAGACGCTCGAGCAGTCGCTCGCCGAGCTGGTCGCGCGCGGCCTCGTCTCACAGGAGACGGCGCTCGCGCGCTCGAGCCGGCCGGAGCAGCTCCTCGGCCTCCTCCAGCGCTCGGGGCTCGTCACTGCGGCCGAGGCGCCGATCGGCGGCCTGCGGGCCGCCCGCTAGGGAGCGTCCATGGCGAAGCAGGTCGTAGGCCTCAAGATCGGCGCCTCGGCGCTCGCGGCCGCTCGGGTCTCGACGAACGGCGCCGTCCAGGTCGAGCAGCTCGCCCGCGAGCCGCTCGCGCCCGGCGTCGTCGCGGCGGGCGAGGTGCGCGACGTCGGCGCGCTTGCGACCGCCCTCAAAGCGTTCTTCAAGAAGCACAAGCTCCCGAAGCGCGCCGTTCGCGTCGGGATCGCGAACAACCGGATCGGCGTCCGCACGATCGAGCTCTCCGGGATCGACGACCCGCGGCAACTCGCGAACGCGATCCGGTTCCGGGCGCAGGAGGTCCTCCCCGTCCCGATCGAGGAGGCGGTGCTCGACTACCACGTCCTCTCCGACGAGTCGGGAGACGACGGCGTCTCGAGGAAGCGCGTCCTCCTCGTGGTCGCGTACCGGGATCTCGTCGACGCCTACGTGGCCGCCTGCAAGGAGGCCGGCCTCCGGCTCGCGGGGATCGACCTCGAGGCGTTCGCCCTTCTCCGCGCCCTCAGCGTTCCGCATCCCGCCGGCGGAGAGCGGAGCGCGCTCGTCGCGGTCGCGGTCGGGGCCGAGCGGAGCACGCTCGCCGTCTCGGACGGGGAGACGTGCGAGTTCACCCGCGTGGTCGAGTGGGGCGGCACGGCGCTCACCGGCGCCCTCGCGCGCGTGCTCGATGTGGACGTCGAGGAAGCCGAGCGGATCAAGACCGAGCTCACCCTCCACGGCGACGGCCCCGCGGCCGGTCTCTCGGCGGAATCGGCCGCGCGGGCGCGCGACGCGCTCCACATAGGGCTCCAGACCTTCGCGCGCGAGCTCGTCTCCTCTCTCCAGTTCTACCAGGGGCAGCCCGACTCGCTCGGCATCCGCGAGGTGGTGCTCGCCGGCGGAACGGCGCAGCTCGGCGGCCTCGCCGAGGTGCTCGAACGGCTGATCGGCGTCCCCGTGCGCGTCGGCGACCCGCTCACGGCCGTCTCGGTGGCGAAGAAGTTCAAGGGCGGCGGGGTCGCCCCGTCGCTCGCCGTCCCGATCGGCCTGGGGATGGCCCGCTAGAGCGATGCCGATCGACCTGAAGAAGGAGATCAAGCTCTCCGACGTCTTCAAGAGACGCGAGAAGGATTCGGGCGAACCGGAGCCGACCGCTGCCGCCCCACCGCCGCCGCGGGAGAACCGCAACTCGAAGCCTGCGCCGCCACAGGTCCCGTTGATGCGGGCGTTCAACCTCGTGCCGAGGGACGACGCGCGCCAGCCGAAGCGGGGGCGTCCGACCGCGCAGATCGCTCTCGCGCTCGTCGCCGTCCTCCTGTTCGGCGCGCTCGGCTCGCTGTTCCTCGTCTCGAGCGCCTCCGTGACGGAGAAGAAGGCCAAGCGCGACGACCTCCGCGTGCAGGTCGGCGCCCTCGACGTTCCGGCGAAGGCTCCGGGCGAGCAGGAGGCGCCCGAGCTCGCGAGCGAGCAGCAGGCCCGCACGACCGAGCTTGCCGCCGCGCTGCGAAGCCGGGTTGCCTGGGATCGTCTGCTCCGGAACTTCGCGCTTGTCCTGCCGGAGGACGTCTGGCTGACGAGCCTCGCCGCGAAGGGCGCGCCCGGCGCCGCCGCTGCGGCACCCGCTCCGTCCGCTCCGGACGCTTCCGCCGGCTCCGCGCAGGCCGACTCGTTCACTATCAACGGCTACACGCACGAGCAGGCGGGCGTCGCCCGGCTCCTCGCCCGCCTCTCGGTGCTGCCCGAGCTCGCGAGCGTCTCGCTCGTCTCGAGCACGCGCGTCGAGGTGAACGAGCGCGAGGTCGTCCAGTTCTCGATCTCGGCTGCCGTGAAGCAGGCCCAAGGAGGAACGACGTGAAGCGCGACGTCCCGTTCACGTTCGTCCTCGCGGCGGCCCTCGTGATCGTCCTCGCCGTGAGCTACATGGTCTTGATCCGGCCGAAGCGCGCGGAGAGCGGACGCCTCGACGCCGAGATCGCCGCGCTCGAGGCGCAGATCGCAGCCGGCGAAAAGCGAGCCGCTCCTTCCCAGCCGGAGGTCCAGATCAACGTCGCCGATCTCTTCCGGCTCGCCAAGGCGATGCCCGACGAGGAGAACCTGCCGGGGATCATCCTGGAGGTCAACTCGATCGCCTCGTCCGCCGGGATCGAGTTCCTCGCGATCCAGCCGCAGCCCGCGGTCGCTACGGGGTCGCGGCGCGCGCTGCCCATCACGCTCACCTTCGAGGGCAACTACTACGACCTCACGGACTTTCTCTACCGGCTGCGCACGCTCGTGACCGTGAAGGACGGCGAGCTGCACGCGAGCGGGCGGC
>DASZKB010000110.1:0-3190 GCA_035947475.1 Gaiellaceae bacterium
GACGCGGCCGCCTTGGCGAGCATGGCCGGCGGTCGCAGCGGGAGATTGGCGACGTCCGGAAAGACCCGGATTTGCTCCGTCTCGGCGAGAACGGTCGCCATGAGCGCCCAGGTGTCGAGGAAGCGGTCGACGTACGGGTGATCCTGGATCGCGACGAGGTCAAGGCCGGCGGCGTCGGCCCGGCGTGCGAGCTCCCGCGTCGCGGCGGCCGCCGCGGCGGTCGGATCGACGTTGATCCCGAACTCGAGTGCGCGGCCGTAGTCGCCCATCGTCGCCTGTGTCGCAGAGCGAGAGATCGACCTTGCCGGCCGGGCGGTCGATCTTCTCCACGCGGACGGAGATCCCGTCGCCCAACCGGTACGCGGTCCCGGTGCGCCTCCCTACGAGCGCTGTCCCGAGCGCGTTCAGCTCGAAGTACTCGCCGCGCAGCCGCCGCGCGGGGAGGAACCCCTCGAAGACGCCGTCGAAGCGCACGAAGATGCCTGCGCCGATCGCTCCGACGATCTCGCCGTCGAAGCACGTCTCCCAGCCGGCGTCGAAGAGCCGCCGCTCGAGGAGCCACGCGAGGCAGATCTCGTCCGCCAGGTACTCGACCTGCGCCGCCTCACGCTCGCGGGCCGACGCCCACTCGGCCATCTCGGACAGGTCGTCGGGAAGCGGCGCGTCGTCGACGCCGAGCTCGCGGAGGAGGGCACGATGGCAGATGAGGTCGGGATACCGGCGGATGGGCGAGGTGAAGTGGCAGTACGCCCGGCTGGCCAGCCCCGAGTGCCCGAGGTTGCGCGGGTCGTAACGGGCCTGCTTGAGCGCCCGCAGAACCAGGGCGGGAAACGCCTCGCCGCCCCGCCCCGACCGCCGGGTGTAATCGGCGACGCGGGCGCTGATCCGCGCAGCGAGCTTCGCTCCCTCGCCGGGCGTCAGGTGCTCGGGCGTCGGCGGCGTCGGGATCTCGAGGTCGGCGAGCTTGGAGAGGAGAAGCTCGATCGCCTGCGGGTCCGGTCGCTCGTGGACGCGGTAGACCGCTTCACGGCGCCGACCCGCCAGCAGTCCGGCGACAGCCTCGTTCGCGAGGATCATGAGCTCCTCCACGAGCATGTGGGCGAGCGGCTCCGTCTCGATCCACGCGCGCTCGACGCCCCCCTCGCCGTCGAACGCGAACGCGGTCTCGCCCGTCTCGATCCGCAGAGCGCCGCGCCGGTAGCGGCGGCGGCGCAGCTCGCCCGCCAAGCGCTCCGCCAGCCGGAGCGCCGCCGTGAGCTCTTCCCCGGCCCGCTCCTTGCCTGCGAGGATCAGCTCCGCGTGCGTGTACGTGAGCCGTTCACGGCTCCGGATGAGACTCCGGTAGAAGGAGGGCTCGCCGGGCGTGAGGTCGCTTCCGAAGAGGATCTCCACCGTCACGCACCGACGGTCTTGGTGGGGACGGAGGCTGCAGAGATCGGCCGAGAGCCGCTCGGGCAGCATCGGCTCGACGCGCCCTGGGATGTACGTCGAGAACGCTCGGTCGCCCGCGTCGCGGTCGAGCGCGGATCCGGCCGGGACGTACCGTGAGACGTCGGCGATGTGCACCCAGACGCGCACGCCGTCCCCCTCGCGGCGAAAGCTGAGCGCGTCGTCGAAGTCCTTCGCGTCCTCCGGGTCAATCGTGAAGGCGAGGAGATCTCGGAGGTCGACCCGGCCGACGTCGTCGCCGCTCGGGTCCTCCGGAAGCGGCGGGGGCCGGCGGCGGACGCCCTTGTGCCAAAGGAGGCCTTCGAGAACCGCCTGCACGTCGCCCGGCCGGCCCAGCACCTGCTCGACGCGGGCGCGCCCGCGCCCGAGGCGGACGACGGCGAGGTCCCCCACGGCCGCGTCGCCCGCCCCCTTCTGGTCGACGACGACGGGCGTCCCGCCCTCGAAGAAGGGCTCGCCGACGAGCAGCTTGCCGCGGCGCGCGAGCTCGCAGACGAGAAACGCCATGCGGGCGCTTATGCGAGCTGTTCGAGGAGCGCGGTCGCTGCCGCGGCGAGACCCTCGTCGCGGTCGGTCCGCGGGTCATCGCGGGCCTTCAGCGTCGGGACGACGCCGCGGCGGTTCAGGTCCGTCCCCGCCGGCGTGCGGTAGGTCGCCGTCGTGAGCTTGAGCGCGCCGCCGTTCGAAAGGGGCCGGAGCGACTGGACGGAGGCCTTTCCGAACGTTCGCTCGCCCAGGAGCGCGGCGCGACCGTTGTCGTGGAGCGCCGCAGCGACGATCTCGGCCGCGCTCGCCGTCCGGCGGTCGACGACCACGAGCACGGGAAGCCGCGGGTACGCCGCGTCCCCAACGGCCTCGAACACGCGCGCTTCGTGGTGTTCGTCGGCGGTCGTGCAGACGACGCCGTCCTCGAGGAACACCGAGACGGCGTCGATGGCCTCGGCGACTAGGCCGCCGGGATTGCCGCGCAGATCGAGGACGACGCCTGTCGCGCCTCGTCCGACGAGCGTTGCGACGCGATCCTCGAGCTGGTCCGCCGTGCTTTCGCGGAACGTCAGCACGCGGACGTACGCGAGCTTCGCGCCTTCGTGCACGAGCAGCCTCGCCCTCAGCGTCGGCAGCGAGATCTCGCCCCGGACGACCCGGAAGCGGATCTCCCCGACCGCCGGGCGGCGGACGGTCAGGCGAACGACCGTCCGCTCCGCGCCTTTGATGACGGCGAGCGAGCGCTCGAACCCGAGCGAGCGCGTGGGACGACCGTTCACCGAGACGATGATGTCACCCGGGCGAATGCCCGCCCGCCGGGCCGGGCCCGACACGGCAGAGGTGACACGAAGGCCGATCCTCGCCGGGTCGACGTGGAGACCGACGCCGGAGTAGGCGCGGGCGATTCGATCCTTCAGCGCCTCATACTCCTCCGGGGTCAGGTACTCGGTGTGCGCGTCGCCGAGCGCTTCGATGATCTTCGGGACCGTCGGCTGCGCTAGGACGCGAGTGTCGACGGTGCGGTAGTAGCCGACCGCGAGCTCTTGGCGCACCTCGTCGATGAGGCGGCCCGGCCCCTCTCGGTCGGCGCGCTCGGACGGCGGGGCGGTCGTTCCGTCGGGCGCGCGTGAAACGGAGAGCCCGAGCGCGAACGCCCCGAGCAGTAGGAGCACGACCGCAGCGAGGCCCCCTGCGCGTCTCATTTGTCGCGAACGAGTATAGGCGCGGTCAGACCTTGAGGAACCGGCGAAGCGTG
>DASZKB010000111.1:0-1834 GCA_035947475.1 Gaiellaceae bacterium
GGGGCTCGACCAGATCCTCGTGCGGGGGCTCGACCTCGAGCACCCGCCGGCGAGGTGGCCCGAGAAGCGCCGCCGCGCGGGCGGGCGGCTCCTCTCCGACCACGCGCCGGTGGAGGCGGTGGTCGCATCGACCTGAACGCCGTCCGGGCCGAGCTTCCCGTGCTCGCGCGCGTGGCGTACCTGAACACGGGCACGTTCGGGCCGCTTCCACAGCGGAGCGCCGACGCGATGGCGGCCGAGCAGAAACGGCACGTCGAGGAGGGTCGTGCCGGACGGCCGTTCTTCGAGCGGATGCTAGGGCTCCGGGAAGCCGTCCGGGAGGCGCTCGCGCGCTTGCTCGGCGCGCCGGAGCCCTCCTCTGTCGCTCTCACGACGTCGACGACCGAGGGCTGCAACGCGGTCGTCGGCGGTCTGAGGCTCGGGGCAGGAGACGAGGTCGTCACGACCGACGTCGAGCATCCAGGCCTCCTGGGCGCGCTCCGCGCGTGGGACGTCACCGTGCGGGTCGCGCGCGTGCGCGACAGGCCCGCGCGTGAGGCGCTCGGAGCGATCGAGGCTGAGATCTCTCCACGAACCCGTCTTCTCGCCCTCTCGCACGTCGCCTGGACGACGGGGGCCGTTCTTCCTATCCGCGAGCTCTCCGGCCGCGGTATTCCGGTCCTCGTCGACGGCGCCCAGGGAGCCGGTGCAATCCCCGTCGACGTCGCTGACCTCGGCTGCGACTTCTACACGGTGTCGGGCCAGAAGTGGCTCCTCGGCCCCGATGCCACCGGCGGCCTGTACGTCCGCCCGGACCGAGTCGGCGACCTGGCCATGACGTTCGCGTCCTACATCTCGTGGGAGGACCCCTACGAGCTCGCCCCGTGGCCCGACGCGCGCCGCTTCGACGCGGGGTGGGTCGCGCTCGGGTCGCTCGCCGGCCTGCTCGCGTCGCTTTCCCTCGCCGAGGAGGCGGGCGACGAGCGTTTCGGCCGCGCGCGCGCGGTCGCGGAGCTCTGCCGCGCGCTCGTCGGCCGGCGTGCCGAGGTGGTCACCGAGCCGGACCAGGCGACGCTCGTCTCGTGGAAGCCCGAGGGCGACGCGGCCGCGGTGGCGAAGCGCCTGGCTGACGAGGGCATCGTCGTGCGCGACCTCCCCGGCGCCGGATGGGTGCGCGCGAGCTGCGGATTCTGGACGAGCGAGGAGGAGATCGAGCGCCTCGCCGCCGCGCTCTAGCCGGCTACGCGGCGGCGGTGCGGAGACCGAGGTCGCCGGCGATCGGGCGCATGAACTCGATCACGTTCTCGATGTGCTCGTCGAGCTCGAGCCCGAGCTCCTCGGCGCCGCGATAGACCTCGTCCCGGTGGACGCCCGCCGCGAACGAGGGCTGCTTCAGCTTCTTCCGTACGGATCTCGCCTCGAGCGTCGCGATCCCGTCCGGGCGTACGAGCCCGCAGGCGTGCACGAACCCCGCGAGCTCGTCGCAGGCGAAGAGCGTCTTCTTGAGAGCGGTGTCCCGCGGCATGGCGAGGTGCTCGGCATGGCTCAGGACGGCCTCCACGAGCTCCTCGGGATAGCCTTCCTCGCGGAGGATCGGCGCGCCGTCCTGGGGATGCTTGTCGAGCGTCGGATGCATCTCGTAGTCGAAGTCGTGGAGGAGCGCGGTGGCTCGCCAGAGCTCCTCGTCCTCGCCGGATCGGCGCGCGTACCCGCCGACGGCGGCCTCGACGGCGAGCGCGTGCCGCCGGAGAGCCTCGCTCTTCGTGTACCGCGTCAGCGTCTCCCAGGCGCGCTCCCGTGTGACGTCCATGCGGCGGGGTAGGATAGCCCGCTTGAGCCGGGCCGGTCCGGCCGC
>DASZKB010000112.1:0-3663 GCA_035947475.1 Gaiellaceae bacterium
CTCCGACCGCGAGATCGAGGTCCTGAAGCTGATCGCGAACGGGAAGGACAACGCCGAGATCGCGCGGGACCTCTTCATCAGCCCGAAGACGGTCAAGAACCACATCTCGAACATCCTCATGAAGCTCCAGATCGAGAACCGGATCCAGGCGGCCGTCTACGCCGTCAGGAGCGGGCTCGTCTAGCGGCGTCGGTCTCCCGGTCCGCCCAGGGTCAGCGGGCGGCCGCGATCGTCGCGCGGAGGACGTTCGCGTGCTCCTGCAGGGGGCGAAGGGCACGCCTGAGACCGGCGAGCTCGTCCTCGACGGCAGTGAGCCTGACGGCGAGCGCCTCGAGCTCGTGAGCGTGCACCGGCTCGCGCAGGTCGCGGGCAAGCTCCGCCTGCCGCCGCCTGACGCGCCAGACCTCGGCCTCGAGCGCGAGCGCGCGAGCGTACCCGTCCGTGAGCGCCTCGTCGACCTCGGCGAGGCGCCTTCGCGATTCGGCGCCGCCAGACTCGTCGGCGAGCAGCCGGATCCGTTCGAGCAGCGTGGGCAGGTCGGCCACGCTTCCATTATCAGACGCGATGGGGGTGTACGGCATGAGCCGCACGGCCTATCTTCCCGGGCGGAAAGTCCAGGATGATCTCGACGCGCCTCACACGAACTCTCGTCTCGGCGGCAGCGCTCGCAGCCCTCGCGCTCGTCGAAAGCGTCCCCGCTTCGGCTGCCGAGCCGACGCTGCAGAGCCGTATCCGCGGGGCGCTTGTCACCTCGCAGGTGCCGGCCAGCGGCACGGGCGCCTTCGTGCTCGACCTCTCGACCGGCGGGCTCGTCTACGCCCAGAACGCCTCCACGCCCCTTCGCCCGGCGTCGAACCAGAAGCTTCCCGTCGCCTTCGCGGCGCTCGCCGAGCTGGGGCCGGATCTCAGGATCGAGACGGCGGCGCTCGGCGAGGGCGAGCGCTCAGGGGCGGTCTGGGACGGCGACCTCTTCATCAAGGGCTACGGTGACCCGACGCTCTCGTACTCAGATCTCGGAAGGCTCGCGCGGCGCGTGCGCGCGACCGGAATCACGCGCGTCACGGGATTGGTCCTCGGGGACGAGTCGTTCTTCGACCGGAGGCGGACCGCCCCCGGCTGGAAGCCGTCCTACTACAAGGACGAGTCGCCTCCGCTCTCGGCGCTCGTCGTGAACCGAGCCAAGGTGGGCGGGCGGACGGTCGACAACCCGGCGCTCGCCGCGGCGGTCGCGTTTCGGCGCGCGTTGATCACGGCGGGCATCCGCGTCCGTGGCCAGGCAGCCGTGGCCGCCGCGTCTCCGGACGCGGTCCCCCTGGGGCGGGTTGTATCGCAACGGCTCGCCGTGATCGTGCGCCGGATGAACCGAGTGAGCGACAACTTCTTCGCGGAGACGCTCCTCAAGGGGCTCGGCGCGCGCGAGCTCGGCCGGGGGTCGACGGCGGCGGGCGCGCGGATCGTCGTGCGCGAGCTCCGGGAACGGGAGGTCCCGCTCGAGGGAGTTCGGATCGCCGACGGTTCAGGCCTCTCGCGGTACGACCGCCTGACCGGACGCGCCCTCGTCGGCTTGCTCGCGGCGGCGTGGAGCGACCCGGCGATCAAGACGCCCTTCGTCGCGTCGCTGGCGGTCGCGGGCGTGAGCGGGACGCTCGAGGACCGGATGGAGAGCGGCCCGGCGCGCGGGCGCGTGCGCGCGAAGACGGGAACGACCGGCCGGGCGTCGGCGCTCTCGGGCTACGTCGGCGACCGCTACGTCTTCTCGATGCTCATGAACGCCCGCCCGCTCCCGACCTGGAGCGCCCGGCGGGCGCAGGACCGCGTCGCGCAGCTACTGGCCGCGCGAGCTACTTGATCAGCCGCTCGAACGCGTCCTCGTCGAGCAGCGGGACGCCGGCACGCTGGGCCTTCGCGAGCTTCGAGCCCGGCTCTTCGCCGACGATGAGGCCCGTCGTCTTCTTCGAGACCGAGTCGAGGACGCGCGCGCCCTCCGCCTCGAGCGCCGCTGCCGCCTCGTCGCGCGACCAGCGCGAAAGCGTCCCGGTGATGACGTAGCTCTGACCGCTCAGGCGGCCCTCGCGCGGCCGCTCCTCGGCACCGGCTTCGAACCGAAGGCCGAGCGCTCGGAGCTCCTCCACGAGGCGGCGGTTCTCCTCGTCGCGAAACCACTCGGCGATCGCCTCGGCGCGGTCGGGCCCGACGCCCTCGACCTCCGCGATCTCCTCGGGCGACGCGTCCATGAGGGCGTCGATCGAGCCGAAATGGCGAACGACGTTCAGCGCCGTCACCCAGCCGACCTGCGGGATGTTCAGCCCGAAGAGGACGCGGTAGAAGGGCTGGGTCTTCGACCGCTCGATCGCCTCGACGGCTTTCGCGGCGGAGATCTCGCCGTAGCCGTCGAGCTGGACGAGCTCGTCGGGCGTGAGCCGGTAGAGGTCGGGCATCGACTTCAGGAGCTCCTCTCTCCAGAGCCGCCGCACGAACTGCTCCCCCACGCCCTCGATGTCCATCGCCGCACCCACCCAGTGGATGAGCGTCTCGAGCCCGCGCGACTCGCACTTCGGGTTCGGGCACCGGTGCATCGCCTCGCCTTCCGGCCTCACGATCTCCGCCCCGCAGAGCGGGCAATGGCTGGGCATCCGGAAGCGCTTCGATCCGCGCGCGTGCGGGAGCACCGGCCCGACGACCTGCGGGATGACGTCGCCCGCCCGCTGGACGATCACCGTGTCGCCCTCGCGGAGATCCTTCCGGTTGATGTCGTCCTCGTTGTGGAGCGTCGCCGTCGAGACGGTGACGCCGCCGACCTCGACGGGCTCGAGCTCGGCCCACGGGTTCAGCGCCCCCGTCCGCCCGACGCGGATGTGGATCTTGACGAGCTTCGTCTGCGCCGTCAGCGGCGCCCACTTGAACGCGCGCGCCCAGCGGGGCCGCTCGTGCAGCGCCCCGAGGCGCCGCTGCTGGTCGAACGAGTCGACCTTGATGACGATGCCGTCGATCTCGTAGTCGAGCTCGAGGCGCCGCGTCTCCCACTCACGGCAGACGGCCGCGACGGACTCGATGGTGTCGTGGCGCTCGGCGAGCGGGTTCGTTCGAAAGCCACGCTCCCGCAACCACTCGAGCGCCCCCGAGTGGTCGGCGACCGGAAGCCCCTCGTGGTGCCCCATCCCATGGACCCAGATCGAGAGGTCGCGCGACGCCGTCACCCGCGGATCCTTCTGGCGGAGCGACCCCGCGGCGGCGTTGCGCGGGTTGGGCGCCGTCTTCTTCCCTTCAGCGGCGAGGCGCTCGTTCAGGCGCCGGAACGCCGAGAGCGGCATGTAGACCTCCCCGCGAACCTCGAGGACGGCCGGAGGACGCTCGCCGTCGGGAAGCCGCATGCGCGGGAGAATCGCCTTGATCGTCCGCAGGTTCGCGGTCACGTCCTCGCCGCGGAAGCCGTCCCCGCGGGTCGCTCCGCGCGTGAGGACCCCGCTCTCGTAGACGAGCGAGATGGCGGAGCCGTCGATCTTCGGCTCCGTGACGAAGGACACGGGCTCGTCGCTTTCGAGCCTCTTGCGAACGTCCTCCGCCCACTTGGAGAGCTGGTCGTCGGTCGTCACCTTCTCGAGCGAGCCCATCGCGGAGAGGTGCTCGACCTTGCGGAACTGCTCCGCCGGCGCGGCGGGGGGG
>DASZKB010000113.1:0-1825 GCA_035947475.1 Gaiellaceae bacterium
GGCCGGGCGTCCCCTGGCCGCTCGAGGCGCAGGCACTCCTCGAGAGCCGCCTGCGCGACCTCGAGCTGGTCGGGCGTCGGCTCCGCGGTGAGGACGCGGTCCTGGAGCTCCTGACCGGGCCGGGCGAGCGTGCTCCCCGCCGCGGTCGTGACGAGGAGCGGGCCGACCACGTGCGAACCGCAGCGCTCGTGCTCGCGCGGCCGCCGCTCGCCGTGCTCGTAGCTTCCGATCGAGATGTGCTCGGCCCCGTGGTACTCGGCGAGCGCGGTACCGCGGAGCGCGAGCGCGGCGGGCGCGAGCGCGACGAGCGCGACGAGCGTCTCCTGGACGCCCGGCCGGAGCCTGGTCGCGCGGATCGCGCGCGATGCGAGCGCTGTTCCGAGCATGGCGACGGCGACGCGCGGGCGCTCGAACGGAAGCTTGGCGTCCGGGAGGCGCCGCCGCACCGCAGGGAGGAGAGCGAAGACCTCGACGACGCGCGCAGGACCGCGCAGGAGGTCGCTCGAGACCTCACTCGCGCGCACCGCCTTCTCGCCCGAGGCGACTTCGAGCGTGCCGTCCCCCGTCCGGACGGCGCAGGCCCAGTAGCGGGGGCCGTGGACGAGGACGCCGTTCGCGAGCGCCATCCCGCCGAGCCTCGTCTTCTCGCTCACGCCTCGAGTGTACGGAGGCGCGGCCTAGCGGCGCCGGCCGAACGTCAGGAGGTACTCCCGGGTGTGAACGATCTCGTCCCCGTCGCGGTACTCGGTCTCGAAGAACTCCACCCAGTCGCGGTGCAGCTCTTCGCGCCGGTCGCCGAGCGAGTCCGCCAGCGTCTTCGTCGGCCCGTAGCTCGTCGAGAAGAGCTCCCAGTACTCCTCGCCCGTGGCGGTGCGGAGCGTCGAGACGTGCTCCTCGAACTCGAGCTCGAACCACTCGCCGAGGAGCTCGCGGACATGGCTCTCGTCGCCCCAGTCGAAGGGGTTGCTCGGCGGAGGGGCCGGCTGGTACGGCCTCATCACCCCGAACATCCGGGCGAGCCCGCCGGTGGGCGTCCAGTTCGCGAGCGCGATCCGCCCGCGCGGCTTCGTCACGCGCGCGAGCTCGCGCGCCGACGCCTCATGGTCGGGCGTGAACATGATTCCGCACGTCGAGCCGACGACGTCGAAGCTCGCGTCCTCGAGCTCGAGCCGCTCGGCGTCGCCCACGCGGTAGTCGATGTCGAGGCCGCGCTCAGCGGCCCGCTCCTTCGCGGTATCGATCAGGATCGGTGCGAGGTCGACTCCCGTAACCCGGGCGCCGCGCGTCGCCGCAAGCTCTGCGAGCGCGCCGGTTCCGCACGCGAGGTCGAGCACCTCCTCGCCGGGCTGGGGGTCGAGTCGGTCGATCACGACCTGGTGGATGTCGCGGATCGTCTCGGTGATCCGCTGGTAGGGGCCCGTGCCCCACATGACGCTCTGGCGCTCCTTCAGCTCCTCGAATGGCATGGTCGCCTCCTTTCGGCGCGGGAGCATACTTCCGTCATGGCGGATCTGTTCTCGGACGCGGCGGACGAGCGGCTCGAGGAGATCGCGCCGCTCGCGGTGCGCGTCCGGCCGCGCCGCCTCGAGGACTTCCTCGGCCAGGCGGACGTCGTGGGCGAAGGCTCCGCGCTGCGCCTCGCGATCGCGGAGGACCGGATCGGCTCGGCGATCTTCTACGGCCCCCCGGGCACCGGGAAGACGACGCTCGCGCGCATCATCGCGGCGACGACGGGGGCGGCGTTCGAGGAGCAGTCCGCCGTCTCGGCCTCGGTGGCCGACGTCCGGGCGGTCATCCAGCGCGCCCGCGACCGGCTCGGAACCGA
>DASZKB010000114.1:0-2248 GCA_035947475.1 Gaiellaceae bacterium
CCCGCCGCTCGAACGAAGATCCGAACGGTCAGGTTGTTGACGCTCGGCCTCAGGATGTTCAGCGTGTTCGCAGCCATCTCGTCCTCCCGATTAGTCGTAGGGGTGCCGCGGCGACCGGTCCTCCGAGAGCGACGCCCGCGATCGCCTGACGAGCGCCTCGATGGCATCGGCCAGGTGGCCCTGGTCGATGTTGTAGTCGCCCTCCTCGACGCGCAGCTTGTGGGCCTCGAGGAGCACGTCGGCGTGGGTATACCCGAACGGCGGCTCGAACCGGTACGCCGAGAGCTCGATCAGTAGACCGAGCGGATCGTCGAAGTAGATCGAGTCCATGAACCCGCGGTCCTTGACGCCGCTGTGTCGGATGGCGCGCTCGTCGAGCCTCTCGACCGCCTGCTGGAACGTCGCCTGGGAGACGGCGAACGCGATGTGGTGGACCGAGCCGATGTCCGTGGACGTCCGCCTCGGATCGGGCTCGCGCTCCTCGTTCGTGAAGACGGTGATCAGCCGGCCGTCGCCGGGGTCGAAGTAGAGGTGGCTCTCGGACGCGTTGTCGAGGTTCGGCTGCTCGAACACGAACGGCATGCCGAGCACGCCCTCCCAGAAGTCGATCGACGTCTGGCGGTCGGCGCCCACGAGCGTGATGTGGTGGACGCCGTGAGTCTGAAGCTTCCGCACGGGCCCTCGGCCTCGACCTAGCGGTCGACGAGCTTCGACTTGTACTCGCTGCGCCGGAGGGTTCCCCACGGCACGAGGTCGACGCGCGTCTGGACGACGAGCACGTCGCGGATCCTCTCACGGATCGACTCGGCGAGCGAGGCGTCGGCGCTCGCCCCGGGAGCGAGCTCGACACGGACGGGCACCGGCGGGTCTTGCTTCACGCCGGGCGACTCTGGCTTCACGGCGATGTAGCCGCTGACCACCGGGGCGAACGCGCTCACCACCTCGCGAATCGCCGACGGGAAGACGTTCACGCCGCGCACGATCAGCATGTCGTCCGTGCGCCCCACACACCGGACGCGCGGCCCGGTTCGCCCGCAGCGGCACGGGCTCGTCTTCACCTCGACGTGGTCCCGGGTCCGGAAGCGGAGGAGCGGGGCGGCGCGATGCCGGAGGTGCGTCAGGACGAGCTCACCGGCGGCTCCGTCCTCCATGGCGAGCGCGGCGCCCGTCTCCGGGTCGATCAGCTCGGCGTGGACGAAGCCTCGCGCGCCGAAGTGCATCCCGTCCTGCTCTTCGCACTCGCCCCAGAGGGAGACGCCGATGTCGCCGATGCCCATCACCTCCGTCACCCTCGCGCCCCAGCCTTCCTCGAGCTTCGCCCGGAAGGCGGGCTCGCCGCCGCCCGGCTCCCCCGCGACGAGGACCCGTTCAACGCTCGACGCGGGAAGATCGACGTCCCGCTCCGCCGCCCACTCCATGAGGTACGCGGCGTACGAGGGCGTGAGGACGACGGCGTCAGGCCTGAGGAGCTCGACCGCTGTCATCAGGCGCTCGGTGTTCCCTGTGCCGACGGGGATGTGGCACAGGCCGATCCGCTCGAAGCCGGCCAGCGCGGCGCCGGCGACGAACGGGCCCGCGTTGTACGTGGAGACGATGCTCTGGCCGGCGGCGATCCCGGAGGCCGCGTAGCTCCGCGCCGAGGCGGTCACCCAGTTCTCCACGTCGGCCGCCGTGAGCGGGATGTAGCTCGGCGTGCCCGTGGTGCCGCTCGTCGAGTAGATCCGAACGATCTCGGACGGCCCTGCGCAGAGATGCGCGCCGATCGGGTTCTCCGGCGTGCTCGTCTCCTTGAGCTCGCGCTTGTCGGTGAGCGGGAGCTCTGCGATCTCCGCGAGCGTGCCCGCGTCCCGGACCGAGTGGAAGCCGGCCGCAGCGAGCTTCTCGCGATAGAACGGCGAGCGGTCGAAGAGATACGCGAGCTGCGCGCGGTAGCTCTCCGCGTCAAGGGCGAGCTGCTCGTCCCACGGGCGCGTCTCGACCTCGACGTCGAACATCACTCGTACTCGACGGCCTCCTCAGCGGCGCGCGCGAGGAGGAAGCCGAGCGGACGCTCCCGTTCCTCCGCGAGATGGGCGAGGAGCCCCGCCGTCCGCGCGAGGATCGGAACCGCCTTCACGGCGGCCGCCGGAAAGCCGAGGTCGAGCATCACGGCGGCGATCGGCATCGCGACGTTCAGGCTCAGCAGCCGCTCCGAAGCGCGCGCCACCGCATCGCGGAGGGTGCCCGCGTACGCGACGTGCGCCCCGCT
>DASZKB010000115.1:0-13873 GCA_035947475.1 Gaiellaceae bacterium
GACGAGCTGCTCGGCGAAGACGCCGTCCCGCCCCTCTCACCCCGCGTCGCCGTGCGCGCCGCGGAGCACAGCCTCCCGGCGGGTCTCGTCGCCGAGCTCGACGCGAGGCTGCGTGCGCACGGTTTCAGCGACCGGCTCGACGAGGTTCTCGCCGAGCTGAACCGGATCCGCGGCGAGTGCGGGTGGCCGCCGCTTGCGTCCCCGATCGGGCACGTGCTCGGGTCGCAGGCCGTTCTCCACATCCTCTCCGCCCAGCGCTGGCATTTCATCGTCGACGAGCTTCGCGATCTCGTGGACGGCCGCTACGGCCGGACGCCGGGCGAGATCGACGCCGTCGTACGGCGGGCGGTGGAGCTCTTGCGCGAGGAAACGCCGGCGGGGAACGGCTACCCGCAGGCGCTCGACGAGATCCGCGGGGCCGCCGAGGGGCTCGCGACGAGCGAGGAAGAGCTCCTCTTGCTCGCCCTCTTCGGAGACGAGGCCAAGCCGCTCCTCCGCGCGATCCGCGGCCGCGGGGAACGCGACGAAGAGCCGGCCGAGGCCGGCCTCGCCGTGGGGGAGAGTGAGCGGATCCGCGAACTCGTGCGGATCGTCCAGGAGTCGGGGATCGGCGAGGTGACGATCGAGGAAGGCGGCATGCGCGTCACGGTTCGCCGCTCGGACGAGGACGCCGCCGCCCCCGTCGCCTCGGTCGCCGTTCCGTCGTCACCGGTTCTCACGGACGCCGAAGACGCCCCGCCCGCCGGCCTGCCCGACCGCGACGGCATGATCGAGGTGCGCTCGCCGATGGTCGGGACGTTCTATCGCGCCCCCGAGCCGGGCGCCGCTCCCTTCGTCGAGGTCGGAGACGCGGTCGGGCCGGGCCAGACGCTCTGCATCCTCGAGGCGATGAAGCTCATGAACGAGGTGAAGGCGGAGGTCGAAGCGGTGGTGCAGCGGATCTGTGTCGAGAACGCCGAGCCTGTCGAGTACGGCCAGCTCCTCTTCGAGCTCGACCCCGTGAACGGCCGGCCGCTCGACGCGCTCTAGCCTCATGCCCACCCGACCTTCGCCGGGGCCGCCGCGGGCCTCCCTCCGCTTCGAGCATATTCGGCTCGTGCGCGCGGGTGGCGCGCCGATCGTGCCGGAAATGCCCCGAGTCTCGTGTTCGAGCGGATCCTGATCGCAAACCGCGGCGAGGTCGCCGTCCGCGTGATCCGCGCGTGCCGCGAGCTCGGAATCGAGACGGTTGCCGTCTACTCGACGGCGGACCGCGACGCGCTCCACGTCCGCCTCGCGGACCGGGCCGTCCACGTCGGCCCGCCGCCCGCGACGGACAGCTACCTCAGGATTGCGTCGCTCGTCGCGGCGGGCGTCACGTCCGGCTGTGACGCAGTCCATCCCGGCTGGGGCTTTCTGGCCGAGAACGCCGAGTTTGCGGCCGCGTGCGAGGACAACGACCTCGTCTTCATCGGCCCGCGCCCGGACACGATCGAGACCATGGGCGACAAGGTGCGCGCGAAGGAGACACTCGCCCAGGCCGACGTCCCGCTCGTCCCGGGTTCGGACGGCGTCGTCTCGGTCGCGGAGCTGGCGAAGCTCGCCCGCGACGTCGGCTTCCCGGTGCTTCTCAAGGCCGCCGCCGGCGGCGGCGGCCGGGGGATGCGCCTCGTCGCCTCGGAGGACGAGCTCGAGGCGGCGTTTCGCACTGCCGCCGCGGAGGCGGAGGCTAGCTTCTCGAACGGCGTCCTCTATCTCGAGAAGGCGCTCGTCGACGCCCGGCACGTCGAGATCCAGGTTCTCGGCGACGGCGACGGCAACGTCCTCACGCTCGGCGAGCGCGACTGCTCGGTGCAGCGGCGCCACCAGAAGCTGATCGAGGAGGCTCCCTCGCCCGCCGTGTCGCCCGAGCTTCGCAGCGAGATGGAGGAGTCGGCACGGCGCGCGTGTCACCTTCTCCGCTACCGCGGCGCAGGCACGATCGAGTTCCTGCTCGACTCCGACGGGCGCTTCTTCTTCATCGAGATGAACACGCGCCTTCAGGTCGAGCATCCCGTCACGGAGCTCGTCACCGGCGTCGATCTCGTCAAGGCCCAGCTCCGGGTCGCGGCCGGCGAGGGCTTGCCGGCCCCGCCGCACCGCGGGCTCGTCGGGCACGCGCTCGAGGTCCGCGTGAACGCGGAGGACCCCGCCCGGATGTTCCTGCCCGCCCCGGGCCTCCTGGAGCGGTTCCGGCCCCCCTTGGGGCCCGGCGTTCGCGTCGACACGCACGGGTTCGAGGGCTATCGCGTGCCGCCGCACTACGACTCGCTGCTCGCGAAGGTGATCGTGTGGGGCGAGGATCGCCCCGCCGCGCTCGCTCGCGCCGCCCGTGCGCTGTCCGAGTTCGAGATCGAGGGCGTCGCGACGACGCGCGACCTCGCGCTCGAGATTTTGCGGAGCGAGGCCTTCGCCACCGGGCGCTACGACACGTCGTTCCTCGGCGACCACGCCTCGACCCTGGCCGCGCTCGCGGCCGACGCCGCGTGAGCAGCCGCAAAGCAGCGCGGCGCGCGGCGCTCTTCATCCTCTACCAGTGGGACGTGACGGGGCAGCCCGTCGCCTCCCTCTACGAGGGCGAGGTCGATCCTTTCGCGCGCGACCTCGTGGACGGCGTCGTCCCGCGGGCGGCTGAGCTCGACCGGCGGATCACCGAGGCGGCCGTCGGATGGCGTGCCGAGCGGCTCGGGACGCTCGAGCGCAACATCCTCCGCATCGGCCTCTACGAGCTCGAGCGCGGGGACGTGCCCGCCCCCGTCGCGATCGACGAGGCGGTCCGGCTCGCGAAGCGCTACGCATCCGAGGACGCCGCGCGGCTCGTGAACGGCGTCCTCGGGCGCCTTCAGAAGGAGCGCGCCGCGTGACCACCGCCGGGGATCCCGAGCCGATCGCCCGCCTCGAGGAGCTGCTCGCGCGCCTGGAAGAGGCACACGCCGAGCTCGAGAAGACCGAGGACGCCGCTCGCGCCGTCGAGATCCTGCGCGACCTCGCCGAGCTGGCCCGCGAGGTCCAGGCCGAGATCGAGCAGGCTCGGCGCGAGGCGCCGGATGCGCTCGGCTGAGGAGCTTCGGCGCCTCTGCGAGGACGCGCTCGCGTCCCTCTCGTTCGCCGGCGAGCTGGGTGAGCTCGAAAAGGCGGTCCGCTACTCGCTCCGCGGGGGTGGCAAGCGAGTTCGGCCGGTTCTCTGCCTCGCGACGGGCGAGTCGGTCGGCTCCGAGCCGGAGGCGCTCCTCCCGGCCGCGTGCGCCCTCGAGCTCGTCCATACCTTCAGCCTCGTCCACGACGACCTCCCCGCGCTCGACGACGACGCGCTTCGCCGCGGCCGCGCGAGCGCCCACGTGCGCTTCGGCGAGGACGTCGCGATCCTTGCGGGCGACGCGCTCCTCGCCGAGGCGTTCCGCCTCGCGCTCTCGTATCCGTCGACCGAGGTCGCCCGGACGCTCGCGGACGCGACGGTCGGCATGATCGGCGGCCAGTACGCGGACGTGACGACGGACGGGGCGCTCGACGGCGAGCGGCTCGCCGCTCTTCACCGCCTGAAGACGGGCCGCCTGCTCGAGGCATCCGTCGAGTGCGCGCTCGCCGTGGCCGGCGTCCCGCACGACGCCCGCACGCCGTGGCACACGTTCGCGGACGAGGTCGGGCTCCTGTTCCAGATCGTCGACGACATCCTCGACGCAAGCGGGGACGAGGAGGCCGAGCGGACGTCGTACGTCTCGCTCTACGGGCTCGAGCGCGCCCGCGAGCTGGCCGACGAGGCGCGGGCGCGCGCCCACGACCGGCTCGCCGCGCTTCCGGTCGACACGCGCGTTCTCGGCGAGCTCGTGGACTGGATCCGCGCCCGCGAGGTCTAGACCGCTGGCGGAACTGCCTTCATCGCCGCGGCCTCCCTCGGCGGGACGACCTCGACGATCCGGCTTTCGAGCGCTTCGGCGATGCGTAGCGCCTCGTCCCGGTCCGTGAAGTCACCCACGCTCACGGTCGAGGCTCGCGCGACGATCCTGCCGACCCGGAAGGAGATCTGGGTCTCGTACGAGGTCCGCCGATTCGTCTCCGCGGCAACCTCGAGACCCGCCGCATCCGCCCCGATCCCCGAGACGGCGAACGTTCGCACCCCGGCGTAGCGCACCGTGCCGACGTCCGGAATCCGGTACGCCTCTCCTTGAGCTCGCTCGAACTCGGCGATCCGGTTCTGCAGGTAGTCCCTGGCTGCGTCTTCGCTTTCGAACGACTCGACGTACGTCCCTCCGGAGACCAACCCGTCGGCGCGTACGGGCGTGCCGGCGCGGATCGAGTAGACCCGCCGGTAACCGTCGCGACGCCCTCTGTCGGCGAGATCGACGCCCGTGTCGTCCGCGAACGTCTCTGTGGCTGCCCGGTGGTTCGGCATCGGGCCGGAGACGGTGGCCTCCACGAATTTCGAGAATCGCGGCCCGAGCTCGCTCCTCGGGAGGACCATGTCCGCTAGGTCCGTGGAAGTGATCTCCGCAGTCCGCTGCGCCTGCTCGCCGTTTGGAGCGTTCCCGCTGCCTCCGCTGCACCCGACGACCGCGGCGGACGCGAGAGCAAACGAGACGGCCAAGCCGACGACGACGCGCGCGCCCGTCTTACGGTCGAGGTCCATTCGCCGACTGTAGCGCCAGCCTCGTTACGGTCTGGGCACGTTCGTGTCCGATTCGAGCCGTTACGCTCCAGCCGTGAAGAAGCGCCTGGACGTGCTTCTCGTCGAGCGCGGCCTGGCCGAAAGCCGCGCGCAGGCGCAAGCGCTCGTCCTCGCCGGGCGCGTGCGCGGGTACGAGAAGCCGGGCGTCCAGGTGGAGGAGTCGCAGGACGTCGAGGTCGAGGCGGGCGCTCGCTTCGTCTCGCGCGGGGGCGAGAAGCTCGCCCACGCGCTCTCCGCCCTCGAGATCGACGTCACGGGCGAGGACTGCCTGGACGTCGGCGCCTCGACGGGCGGGTTCACCGACTGCCTTCTCCAAGCGGGCGCGGCACGCGTGTGCCCGCTCGACGTCGGCTACGGGCAGCTCCACGAGCGGCTGCGCGACGACCCGCGCGTGACCGTGCTCGAGCGGAAGAACGTCCGCGACCTCTCGTGCGTGGAGCTCCCGTTCGCCCCGACCTTCATCACGTGCGACGTCTCGTTCATCGGGCTTGGCAAGGCGCTGCCGCCCGCGCTTGCGTGCGCGGCGCCGGGCTGGCGAGCGCTCGTTCTCGTGAAGCCTCAATTCGAGGCCGGCCGGGCGGACGTCGGAAGGGGCGGCGTCGTCCGAGACCCGCAGATCCATCGCCGCGTCCTGCGAGGGGTGGCGGCTCAGGTCCCCGCGTGGGGTGGCCACCTTCTCGGGATCGTCGATTCGGGCCTCCCCGGGCCTAAGGGGAACCGAGAGTTCTTCGTCTTTATCGCGGCCGGGCCGCCACGTGCGACCGCGAAGGAAGAGATCGATGCTTGGATCGAAGCCGCGCTCGGCTGAGGCGGTACGCCGCGCGGCCGTCGTCGCGCATTCCGCGCCCGAGGTGCTCGGGGACGCGCTGACGCGCCTGGAGACCTTTGCCCGCGCGGCCGGCGTCGAGCTCGTGCCCGCGGAAGGGGAGGGCGCGGACCTCGTTATCGCCCTCGGCGGCGACGGGACGATGCTGCGCGCCCTTCGCGGCGCGCTCGGCACCTCGACGCCCGTTCTCGGCGTCAACTTCGGCCGGGTCGGGTTCCTGACGACCATCGACGGCGAGCGGCTCGAGGACGGGCTCGCGCGCGTCTTCGCGGGCGACTTCCGGGTCGTCGAGCTGGCGACCCTCGCGGCGACCATCGGCACCGAGGAGCATCACGCGGTGAACGACCTCGTCGTCACGAGCTCGCGGCCGGGACGGATGGTCGAGCTCGGCTGGCAGATCGGGGGCGAGGACCTGGGCACCCAATCGTGCGACGGGGTCATCTGCTGCACGCCGTCGGGGTCGACGGCCTACAACCTCTCGAACGGCGGTCCCGTGATGATGTGGGGTCTAGACGCGCTGGCGATCACGTTCGTCGCGCCGCACTCGCTCTTCGCAAGGCCGCTCGTCGTTCCGCGCGGCCTCGAGGTACGGATCACCAACCGGACGCACGGCGGACGGGCGGTCACCGTCTTGGCCGACGGGCAGGCTGTAGGCGAGATGGGCGAGTCGCAATCCTTCTCCATCGGAGTCGGAAGGAAGACGTCGCACCTGGCGCTGCTTCCCGAGGTGACGTTCTTCACGCGCTACTACGACGTCTTCCTGTACGCGTAGCGTGCTCCGGCGGCTCCGGATCGAGAACTTCGTGTTGATCCGTGAAGCGGACCTCGACTTCGGCGCGGGTCTCAACGCCGTGACGGGCGAGACAGGCGCCGGGAAGACGATCCTGGCGCAGGCGATCGGCCTCCTCCTCGGCGCCCCGGGCGAGAGCGGCTACGTCGGCCCCGGTGCCGGCGAGGCGTACGTCGAGGCGGAGCTCGACCTCCCGGACGACCTGCTCGCCGACGAAGCGTTCGAGGCGATCGCCGAGCTCCGTCCCGCCGACGAGGACGGCGTCGTCGCGGCGCGCCGCGTCTTCGGCGACGGCCGGACGCGCGCCTACGCGTGGGGCCGCTCGGTGCCGCGCGAGGATCTCGCCCGGCTCGTCGAGCGCCTGATCGCGATGTCCGGGCAGTTCGAGCAGCGCCGCCTGGCGCGGCCGTCGTTCCAGCTCGACCTCCTGGACGCCTTCGTCGGCGACGAGCAGGTGCGGCTGCGCGCCGAGCTTGCGCGCGCGTGGCGCGACGTCGGCGGCGCGCGCAGGCGCCGAGACCAGCTCGCCGTCGCGGCTGCCGGCGAGGCCGAGCGCGTCGAGGAGCTCCGCGAGCTCGTCGCCCGAACGGATGGACTGGAGCCGGACTCGGAGGAGCGTCTGCTCGCCGAGCGGGAGCGCCTCCGCCACGTCACCGACCTCGCGACCGCGGCCTCGCTCGCGGCGGAAACGCTCGCTCCCGAGGTAACTGACGGCGACGGCGCCGCCGCCCTTGCGGCGCGCGCCGCGCGTGCGCTTTCGCCGGTCTCGGCGCTCGCCCCCGAGCTCGCCGCGCTCGAGGCGGAGCTTGCAGAGAGCGAGGTGAGGCTGCGGGAGTCCGCCTCGAGCCTCCGCTCCTTCCTCGCCTCCCTCGAGGCCGAGCCCGGGCGGCTCGACGAGGTCGAGCGCGAGCTGGACGAGATCGCCGAGGCGAAGCGCCGGTTCCGGGCGCCGACGTACGACGCGCTCGTCGGGCAGGCGGCCGCGGCGCGCGAGGAGCTCGGGGCGCTCGAGGCCGGGGCCGACCCGCTCGCCGCCGCCGAGCAGGAGCTTTCAGAAGCGAGCGCGCGCGCGGACGAGCTCGCCCGCGTGCTCTCACGCGGGCGCCTCGAGGCGGCAGCTCCGTTCTCGAAGGCGGTTGCGCGTGCGCTCGCCGGGCTCGGGATCGGCGAAGGGGAGTTTCGGGCCGAGCTCTCGCGGCGCGAGCCGGGCCCGGCAGGCGCCGACGAGGTCGCGTTTCTCATTCGCCCGAACGCCGGGCTGCCGTTCGCGCCCGTCTCCGAGACCGCTTCCGGCGGCGAGCTCTCCCGGATCGCGCTCGCGCTCTCCACGGTCGCACATGCCGGCGCCGGTGAGCCGACCATCGTCTTCGACGAGATCGACGCCGGCATCGGCGGGCGTACCGCGCACGCGGTTGCCGAAGCGCTGCGGACCCTCGCCGAGCGCGCTCAGGTCATCACAATCACGCATCTCCCGCAGATCGCAAGCGCTGCCGAGAACCACTTCCGCGTCGAGAAGGTGCCCGGCGATCCGACGCACACGCGTATCGAGCGCCTGTCCGACGGCGAACGGCGCGAGGAGCTCGAGCGCATGCTCGGCGGCGCCGAGTTCATCGCTGCGTTGCGGTGAGTACCGAGTCCCGTGAGCTCAAGGCGCCGCGCGAAGACGTCTGGGCGGTGGTCGCGGAGCCGTACAACCTTCCGGACTGGTGGCGGGCGTACACGGGCGTCGTCCCCGACCGGCGCGGCCTCGCCCCGGGGGCGCGCTGGAAGGTCGTGCGCCGCCGCAAGCCCGGCCTGCTCTCGCGGCCAGGCTCCGAAGGCCTGATCGTTATCACGCAGGTCGTGGAAGGCCTCGAGCTCGCGTTCCACGACGTCGAGGAGGGGATCAAGGCTCGCCTCGAGCTCGCGAACGCCGGTCCGGACGCCACGACCGCCACGCTCTCCGTCTCGGCGCCATGGTGGCGGCTCTACGTCGAAGGGGTTCGGAACCTGCCGCGCGAGAGCCTCGCCAACCTCTACGACCTCTGCCAGACGGCGGCGACGCTCTAGACGGCGGCGCTCGCGAGGCGGGTCGTCACGAGCCGCTGCTACCCTTGCTCTGCGTGAGCGCGCGCCCGCCGAAGTACGTCTTCGTAACGGGGGGCGTCGTCTCCTCGCTCGGGAAGGGCATCACGGCCGCCTCGCTCGGGCGCCTCCTCAAGGCGCGCGGGCTGCGCGTGCAGGTTCAGAAGTTCGACCCGTACATCAACGTCGATCCGGGCACGATGAGCCCGTACCAGCACGGCGAGGTCTTCGTGACCGAGGACGGCGCCGAGACGGACCTCGACATCGGCCACTACGAGCGCTTCATCGACGAGAACCTCTCGCGGAACGCGAACCACACGTCCGGGAGCGTCTGGTACGCCGTCATCCGGAAGGAGCGCAAGGGCGAGTACCTCGGCTCGACCGTCCAGGTGATCCCGCACATCACGAACGAGATCAAGGAGCGCATCCGCCGCGTCGCGGACGCGAGCGACGCCGACGTCATCATCTCGGAGATCGGAGGCACGGTCGGCGACATCGAGTCGCTCCCGTTCCTGGAGGCGATCCGTCAGTTTCGCCGCGAAGCCGGCCCGGAGAACGTCCTCTACCTCCACGTCACCTACGTGCCGTTCGTCGACTCGGCGGGCGAGCTCAAGACGAAGCCGACGCAGCACTCCGTCAACGAGCTCCGGCGCATCGGTATCCACCCCGACGTCGTCGTCTGCCGCTCGCGCGACCACCTTTCGCCCGACATCCGCGACAAGATCGCCCTCTTCGCCGACGTCGACGCGCGGGCCGTGATCGCGAACGAGGACGTGAGCGACGTCTACCTCGTACCGCACGCGCTCCGCGCGGAGGGCCTCGACGCGCTCGTCTGCGAGAAGCTCGGGCTCGCTGCGGGCGCGCCCGACCTCGGCGAGTGGGACGAGCTCGTGGAGCGGATCAACGCGCGCGAGGGCGCGGTCGAGATCGCGCTCGTTGGCAAGTACGTCAAGCTTCAAGACGCCTACCTCTCGGTCCACGAGGCGCTCAAGCACGCCGGCATCTACCACGGCTGCGACGTGCGCGTCCGCTGGGTCGACGCTGAGGGGATGAGCCTCGAAGAGGCGGCCGCCGAGCTCGAGCGCTCGGACGGCGTGCTCGTCCCCGGCGGTTTCGGGTCGCGCGGTTGGGAGGGGAAGATCGTCGCCTGCCGGGTCGCCCGCGAGCGGGAGATCCCGTACCTCGGCATCTGCCTCGGAATGCACGTCGCCATCTCGGAGTTCGCCCGGCACGTCTGCGGGCTGGACGGCGCCAACTCGACCGAGATGGACCCGGAGACGCCGTATCCCGTCATCGACCTGCTCCCCGAGCAGAAGGCCGTCGAGGACCTGGGCGGATCCATGCGGCTCGGCGCGCAGGCGGTCGACCTGGCCGAGGGGACGCGCACGCAGGCTGCGTACGGCGACGCGGTCGTCCACGAGCGCCACCGTCACCGCTACGAGGTGAACAACCACTACCGACCGCGGCTCGTCGACGCCGGGCTCGTCGTCTCGGGGACATATCAGGAGGGCCGGCTCGTCGAGATCATCGAGCTCCCCGACCATCCCTGGTTCGTCGCGAGCCAGTTCCACCCGGAGTTCAAGTCACGCCCCACCCGTCCGGCGCCGCTCTTCCGCGAGTTCGTGGGCGCGGCGCTCGAGCGCGCGCGCGGACGCGTACGCGTCAAGGCCGGGGCGGGATACGACTGACGGCTGGCGGCCGGCGGCGCCGGACGCCACGTGAAGCGTGTGGCGCTCTGTCCTCTAGAAGAGGTAGATGAGGATCAGTACCAGCAGGATGATGAGGATGACGGTCCCGACACCTATGTACACGGCCCTCCCCCTTTCGGTTAGAGCCGTTGTTCCCCGGGAGCGAGCGGGGACAAACGCCGCGCGCGCGACCCACCGCCCCTGACCGTCGCCCCCGACACTCTCTCGCTCTTCCTCGAGCTGGCTGCGATTCCGAGCCCGTCCGGCGAAGAGCGGGCCGTTGCCGAGCGCGTGAGCGGGTACCTCGGCCACCTCGGCCTCGCGGTCGAGCGAGACGACTTCGGCAACTTGCTCGCCCGGATGGAGCCGACCGCAACGGACGGCGGCGTGCCGATCTTCCTCTGCTCGCACCTCGACACGGTTCCGCCGACGGGACCGATCGAGCCGGTCGTCGACGACGGCGTCGTCCGGAATGCGGCCGGGACCATCCTGGGCGCGGACAACAAGGCGAGCGTCGCCGCGATGCTCGAGGTGGCTCGGCGTCTGCGGGAGGAGCGGCGCCCGCACGCGGGCGTCGAGCTTCTCTTCACGCTCGGGGAGGAGACGGGGCTCGAAGGAGCCAAGGCGTTCGATCCGTCGCGGCTCGACGCGCGTCTCGGCTTCGTCTTCGACTACTCCGGACGGATCGGCCACGTCGTCTCGGCGGCGCCGTACGCGCGGAAAATGCGGTTCGTCGTCAAGGGCCGGGCGGCCCACTCGGGCATCGCGCCTGAGGAAGGGCGTTCGGCGATCTACGCGGCGGCCCGCGCGATCGCCGACCTGCGCCTCGGGCGGATCGACGAGGAGACGACGGCGAACGTCGGGAAGATCGAGGGCGGGACGGCCGGGAACGTCGTCCCCGACCGCTGCCGCGTGAGCGCGGAAGCGCGCTCGCGTGACGCCCGCAAGCTCGCGAACGTGGTGCAGGAGATCCTCGACTCGTTCGCCTTCGGGGCCGCCGCGAGCGAGTGCGAGCTCGAGACGACGGTGAACGAAGACTACGAGGGCTACCGCTTCCGCCCGGACGACCCCGTTTTTTCGCTGGCGTGCCGAGCGCTCGAGCGGGCGGGCTTCGACCCGCGGCCCGTCGAGGTCGGCGGCGGCTCCGACGCCAACGTCTTCAACGCGCGCGGGGTCCCGTGCGTGAACATCGCGAACGGGATGTCGGACGTGCACACGCCCGACGAGCACATCGCCGTCGAGGACCTCGACGCGATCGTGCGGGTCTCGCTCGAGCTCGTCGATCTGGCGCGAGCCGCTTAGCGCTGCGCTTCCACTCGGTTATCGTTTCGCGCCATGCGGATCGGCGTCGCCAAGGAGATCAAGCCGGACGAGTATCGCGTCGCGCTCACGCCGGCCGGCGCGCGCGAGCTTCACCAGCACGGCCACGACGTGATCGTCGAGACGGGCGCCGGCGCCGGAAGCGCGTTCTCGGACGCCGACTACGAGGCGGTCGGCGCGCAGCTCGCCCCGGTCGAGGACGTCTGGGAGACCGCCGACCTCGTGCTCAAGGTGAAGGAGCCGCTTCCGGAGGAGTACCCGCGCCTGCGCGATGGCCAGGTGCTCTTCACGTACCTCCACCTCGCCGCCGACAAGCGTCTGACCGAAGCGCTCCTCGACAGCGGGGCGACGTGTATCGCCTACGAGACGGTCGAGACGGACCGCGGCGAGCTTCCGCTCCTCGCCCCGATGAGCGAGGTCGCGGGGCGGCTCGCGGCCCAGGCGGGCGCGTACTTCCTCGAGAAGCCGCTCGGGGGGCGCGGGCTCCTCCTCGGCGGCGTCGCGGGCGTCGCGCCCGGCCGCGTCGTCGTGGTCGGGGGCGGGATGGTGGGCTACAACTCGGCGATCGTCGCGCTCGGGCTCGGCGCGCAGGTCCGCATCCTCGACAAGTCCATCGACCGCCTCCGTTACCTCGAGCAGATCCTGAGCGGACGCGTCGAGCTCGTCATGTCGAGCCGGCTCGAGATCGAGTACTCGGTCGTGGACGCCGACGTCGTGATCGGCGCCGTCCTCGTTCCGGGCGCGCGCGCCCCGAAGCTCGTGAGCCGCGAGATGATCCGGGAGATGAAGGAGGGTGCGGTCGTGTGCGACGTCTCGATCGACCAGGGCGGCTGCTTCGAGACCTCGAAGCCGACCACCCACTCGGACCCCGTCTACGTCGTCGACGGCGTCACGCACTACTGCGTCGCGAACATGCCCGGCGCCGTGCCCATCACGTCGACGTTCGCGCTCACGAACGTGACGCTCCCGTACGTGGAGCTGATCGCCGACCGCGGCGTCCGCGAGGCGATCGCGGAGAACCCCGTCCTCGCGCGAGGCGTGAACGTGATCGACGGGAAGCTCACGTACGAAGCCGTGGCAGCCGCCCACGGCCTCGACTACTCGCCGCTCGACGACCTCTTGCGGCTCGAGTCGGTCTAGCCGGCCGCTACGCCTGCTTCGAGGGCTTCTCGCCCGGCCCGAAGCGAACGACGAGCCAGGTGATCGTCGACGCGAGCACGATCACCGCCGCGATCCAGGCGGTCAGCCCGAGCAGCCCGAGGAGCGTATCCACCTCGCGACTAGAATAGCCCTATGCCGCGCGCCTGCGTGATCGTGCTGGACGCGGTGGGGGCCGGGGAGCTTCCGGACGCGGCGGACTACGGCGACGAGGGATCCGACACCCTCGGCAACGTCGCGCGGGCCGTCGGAGGACTCGACCTGCCGAACCTCGAGCAGCTCGGGCTCGGAAACGTCGCAGAGCTCGAGGGGTGCCCGCCGCAGCCGGGCGCGCCGGCGGTCGCCGGGCGCCTGCGGGAGCGCTCGAAGGGCAAGGACACGACCACCGGACACTGGGAGCTCATGGGGATCGTGACGCCCGACGCGATGCCGACGTACCCGCACGGCTTCCCCTTCGAGGTGATCGAGGAGTTCGCCCACCGGACCGGACGCGGGGTCCTCGGAAACAAGCCCGCCTCGGGGACCGAGATCATCCAGGAGCTCGGCGAGGAACAGCAGCGAACCGGGAAGTGGATCGTCTACACCTCGGCCGACTCCGTCTTCCAGGTCGCGGCCCACGAGGAGACGATCCCGCTCGACGAGCTCTACGCCGCCTGCGAGATCGCCCGCGACATCCTGACCGGAAAGCACGCGGTGGGACGCGTGATCGCGCGGCCCTTCACGGGCGAGCCCGGGAGCTACGTCCGCACGCCGAACCGCCACGACTGGTCGCTCAGGCCGAAGCAGCCCAACTACCTGACCCTCGTCCGCGACGCGGGTCACTCCGTGCACGGGGTGGGGAAGATCCACGACATCTTCGCCGGCGTCGACATCGACGAGTCGCATCCCACGAAGTCGAACCTCGACGGGATGAAGGCGACCGAGACGCTTCTACGCGAGCTCGACGCCGGGTTCATCTTCACGAACCTCGTCGAGACGGACATGGTGTGGGGGCACCGCAACGACCCGGAGAACTTCCATCGCTGCCTCCAGGACTTCGACCGCCGCCTCCCCGACCTCCTCGACGCGCTGCGTCCCGGCGACCTCTTCGTCCTCACGTCGGACCACGGCTGCGACCCGACCACGCCCTCGACCGACCACTCGCGCGAGCACGCCCTTCTCCTCGCGTACGTGGAGGGAAAGAACGCGGCGGGACAGACGCACGAGGGCGAGTTCTCGGACGTCGGCGCGACCGTGAACGCCTGGCTCGGCGGCAAAGCGCCGTCGCGCGGGATTCCGGGTCAGCCGTTCGTCGCGCCGTAGCGGCCGTCGCGGTGGCCGCCGTCGGCATCCGCCCGGCCGAGCTG